>CALCTT010000098.1 GCA_937906895.1 uncultured Clostridia bacterium
TTAGAAAAACAGATTTTTAGTAGAATCAAGGCTGGACAATTTTTTGAACCTTAAACTCGTCAAAAACCACGCATTTTCAAGGGTTTCACGGTAATTTTAAACGGCAAAATTTAATGTTTTTTAAAGCCGTTTAAAACCCCTTTGGGACCGCTCCGACACCACGTTAAAGTTATTACTCGAACTGGTCTACTATTTCGATTTTTTTGTACAAAATATTCGCTTGAATCTGTGAACACCGTAGAGCACAGTTGATACAATCATTGCTACTGCACAAAGAATAAGAAGAACATTTGCAACTGTCAATGGAATATTCGGGAAAAATATCAAGACAAGCATTACCGCATATAAAAATACTGTGCAAGCCTTACCATACCACAATGCACCGTTAATTTGGTTTGTGGCTTTTGTTTCCCAAAGGGCAGTTATCACCATAAATATTTCTTTAACTACGAGAATTATCAAAACAGGTAACATCAACTCGTATTTTGACAATAAACAATACATCATAGCTACTTGTGTAAGCTTATCTGCAACCGGGTCAAGTGCTTTGCCCACATCTGTAACTTGATTGTATCTTCTTGCGATTTTGCCGTCAAGCACATCAGTCATTGCTGAGATTGCCACAAATACAACCGTTAAAATGCCATTTTCAAGAGTGCAATAAGCCCAGATGATTGCGGGAATTAAAGCAAATCGTAAATATGTTATTAAATTGGGGACAGAAATGAAATCTTTAAGTTTAATGTTTTTTAATGCTTTCAGCATTTTCTACACTTCTTTCTTATAACAAATTATCTTCCTCTAAAACCACTCTTTACTCATAATTGTATGCCATGCAACTACATATTTTTCTGCAGAGCGAGGAATTTGACTGTCAATATAATAGTACTTTTCATTATCAACAAGTACTAATGCCTGTTTTGATGCAAAGTTTATTTTTTTCACATTTTCGGCGGGGATTGTTATGGTCTGATTGTTCATTTCTAACTCAAATCTGTCTTTGTAAAGAGATAACTTGGCATTATCGCAGATGCATTCTTTTTTATTCCCGTTTATTTCATAAACTATTTGATTTTCATCATACATTATCAAATCATCATTGTATTGGATTTGCTCTTTGAGAGTTGCTTTTTGCCATTTGTCCCATTGGAGTATGTTATCAAAAACTAATCCCTTACCCATATCGTGCCAGAATCCGTCCTCACCATAGGTTACTGAATATCCACAGTCACAGGAAAGTACATTTTCAATAGAATGAAGTTTGCCAATCACACCACAGTGCGGACACATAAACAATGTTCTTTCTGCAAATTCTGCAAGTGCTTCACCGCTGTGATTTTGCGGATTTTTCTTTTCCTCTTCATAAGCATTGACATAAATATCACGCTTTATAATTTTGGTGATTTCTTCGGGAGAAAGTTCAGCAAGATATTCGGGTGAATACTCATACACTACATGACCGTTGATTTTGCCCTCTCGCTCGTTTTTTGCCCATCGGGGCTTTTTAAGGTATCCGCCCGTAATGCGATAAGTAATCAGTGCCGCACCACTTTCTTTTACAAGCTTACCTGTGTTAACCGAAACATATCCTGTTTCGCCATTTGCTGTTACTCTGCCTTCTGCGTGAAGACCCACGGGAATGCCTGCTTTTATATTTTCTTTGATTTCGGCAATCAAGTGTTGAGAGGGCTTGTCGCTGTGCTTGATTATAGAACCGCCAAGAGTTTTGAAGGCAAATTTTCCCCATTTGTTACGCATAAGAAAGTCCGCCGAAACAAATCGTATATATCTTTTTAATGAAAGTATTTCAAAACCGGGGTCCATTGTATGAGTATGATTTGCAATTATAATAAATGCGTCATGTTTCGGAGTGTAATGCTCAATCGTTGCATTACACTTTTTCAGAATGCCCGGCCCGAATATGTGTCTGCCAAGCCAAACGGATGCCTTGTTTCTCAAATATCCTTTTTTTACATTATGAGTCATTCTCTGCTTCAGCCTCTTTCTCAAGTTCGTGATAAGCCACTTTACCTACAAGTGTTCTCGGTAATTCATCCTTAAATATGATTTCTTTAGGAATTTCAAAACGGTCAAGATATATTGAGCAATAATCTTTAATAATTTCTTTTTCTTTGTCTGTATTAGAAACATTTTTGTTAAGAACTATATAAGCACGAACTTTCTGCATTTTGTATAAATCTTTTACACCAATAACACAGCAATAGTCAATATCCTCATGTTTCTCAAGAATGTTTTCAATGCGTGCAGGATAAACATTGTATCCGCTTGTGACAATCATTCGTTTTATTCGTTGCTTAAAATATACAAATCCGTCTTCGTCAATACTACCTAAATCACCTGTAAAAAGCCATCTTGTTCCGTTTTCGTCCATTCGAATTGTCTTATTAGTTTCTTCTTCATTATCAAGATAACCAATCATCAAAGATGGGCCTGTTATTATAATTTCGCCCTCACAACCCGTGGGCAACTCGTTAAAGGTATTAGGTTCAACAATTTTGTAAATTGTGTCACGAAGAGGTAAACCTATGCTGCCGATTTTGTGTCTGTCATAAGGAGTTACGCAACTCGCAGTAACACACTCCGTAAGACCATAACCTTCGCGTATTTGAATGTTAGCACCGTGTTCTTTTAAGAATTGGTCAGCTCGTTTTTTCAGTTCAGGACTTAAAGAGTCACCACCACAGAATACACCTTTAAGGAACGATAAATCTTTGCCGTCAAAAATGTTTGATGAAATTAAGGCCTCATAAATTGTGGGAACACCCGCAATAAAATTGGGCTTTTTCTTTAATACTGTTTTAGCGTAGCTTTCTTTAGTGAATTGAGGAATAAGAATACTTTTTGCACCATTTGCAAGAACTGCGTGAATACCAATTCCCAAGCCGAATCCGTGGAATATGGGCATAACTGAAAGAAATGAACATTTGTTATTAAGATTTGCCCCTGCAATTTCTGCAATCTGCATTGCAAGTGCGTTGAAATTAAAGTCAGAAAGGCAAATTCCCTTTGGTGCTCCACTTGTACCGCCACTGTAAAGAATTACTGCAGTCTGATTTTCAACATAATTTAATGATGGCAGAGTAGCACCAACACCGTTTTTCATTAAATTCTTCCAGAGAATATCTTTTTCGCGGTCAGGGTATTTCATGTTTTTACGATTTGCCGTAACACAGTAAATTCCGCTGAGAATCGGTGGCAATTCTTCTTGAATTCGTGCCACGATTATTGTTGCGTCTGTATCGGATTCTTCTACTGCTTTTTTAACCTTGTCATAAAACATATCAAGTGTAAGAATCATCTTGCTTTTCGACACATTAAGGTAAAAAGTGATATTTTTCTGTGCAGAAAGTGGATGCACCATATTCGCAACCGCACCAATTCGATTAATGGCATAAAGGCAGATAACTGCCTGCGGTGTGTTTGGCATACAAATGGTTACTCTGTCACCGCTTTTTATACCTGATTTCAGAAGTCCGCCTGCAACCAAATCAATTTTTCTCATCATCTGCGAGTAAGTTGTAGTCTTGCCCATAAAATCCAATGCAATATCGTTGGGATAGGTGTCTGCGGCAATTTTGATTGCACCGTACATTGTAGTAATCGGATATGGTCTTATTTGAGGTATTGAACTTATTTCTTTTTTCTTCATTGCCATTCTCCTGTCATAAAAATTACGAATTTAGAATTCCCATAAACTCATCACCCGTAATGGTTTCGTTCATATAAAGGTATTGTGCCAACTCATCAAGTTTTGTCTTGTTTTCGGTAATAATCTGCTTTGCCTTTTCGTATTGCTTTTTAACAAGTTCAACAATCTGACGGTCAATTTCAGTCTGTGTTTCTGTGGAGCAGACAAGAGAAGAATCACCACCGAGATATTGATTTGTAACTGTTTCAAATGCAACCATACCGAATTCGTCGCTCATACCGTAGCGTGTTATCATAGCACGAGCAAGCTTTGTAGCCTGTTCAATGTCGTTTGATGCACCGGTTGAAATTGAGCCGACAGCGATTTCTTCTGCAACACGACCACCTGTGTATGTTGCAATTTTGTTTTCGATTTCTTCCTTGCTCATAAGGTAGTGATTGCCCTCGTCAACCTGCATTGTATAGCCCAATGCACCCGATGTTCGAGGCACTATGGTAATTTTCTGTACAGGTGCAGAATTTGTCTGCTTTGCTGCAACAAGAGCATGACCTATTTCATGATAAGCCACAATCATTTTTTCTTTATCCGTAAGTATTGCGTTCTTTTTCTGATAACCTGCAATAACTACCTCAATGCTTTCCTCAAGGTCTGCTTGATTCGCACATTTTCTGCCGTCACGAACAGCACGCAAAGCCGCTTCATTAACAATGTTTGCAAGCTCGGCACCTGATGCACCCGAAGCCATACGGGCAATATGTGAAAAATCAACGCCGGGAGCAACTTTAATATTTTTTGCGTGGACTTTAAGAATTTCTTCTCTGCCTTTAAGGTCAGGGAGTTCAACGGGAACTCTACGGTCAAATCTGCCGGGGCGAGTGAGTGCAGGGTCAAGGGTTTCAGGTCTGTTAGTTGCTGCAAGAATAATCACACCGTTATTGCCCTCAAAGCCGTCCATTTCTGTAAGTAACTGATTAAGCGTTTGCTCACGTTCGTCATTTCCACCGATTTTACCGTCACGCTTTTGACCTATAGCATCAATTTCATCAATAAATACAATGCAAGGTGCCTTTTCCTTTGCCTGCTTAAAAAGGTCGCGAACCTTTGAAGCACCCATACCAACGAACATTTCAACAAATTCAGAACCTGACATTGAGAAAAATGGTACATTTGCTTCACCTGCAACAGCCTTTGCAAGCATTGTCTTACCCGTTCCGGGAGGGCCTACAAGCAAAATACCCTTTGGCATCTTTGCACCGATTTCAGAATACTTTGTAGGGTTGTGAAGATAATCAACAATTTCGGCAAGATTTTCTTTTGCTTCATCTTCACCTGCCACATCATCGAATTTAATTCCGTTTGATGACTTAACATAAACTTTGGCGTTTGATTTACCCATATTGAACATCATTGAGTTTGGTCCGCCACCCGCTTTTTTCATAAGCTGTTTTGAAAGTAACTGACCAATTCCAAAGAATATCAGCATCGGCATAACCCAACTTAATAGAAAACTTGCAATAGGTGAAGCCTCTTCAATAATTTCACCGGAAAAATCTGCACCTGCTTTGTGAAGTCGTTCTGTACGTCCGGGGTCTTCAACTATACCTGTTTTATAGTAATTCTCATTGGATTTATCAGTAAATATAATCTGATTAGTTTGAATTTCAACCTTGCCGATATTACCTTCGTTTGTCATTGTCATAAATGTTCCATAATCGACTTCTTTAATTTGATGCTCGGCAAATAAAGGCATAACAACAAGATTGAAAAGCAAAATTACAACAAGCACAATTCCGTAATAAAATATTAACGGCTTTTTCGGTTTTTTAACTTCATTCATAAATCATTCTCCTCAAAAGACTATTCAAGACCTAAATTTTCACAAATCACACAATATGCGTTGTCAATATCAAATTGATTTGGGTGACCGCAAGACATTTCGGCATCTTCTAAAATCATTTTTGCGTACTCATTATCTAAATCTTCAAAGAATTTCTCTTCAGCAGCAGTCAACACACTTTCAGGGAACTCACCTCTGCACATGAAAACACCTCTGAATGTGCAATTGTTTGGTAAAAACGGTAAAATCTTTCTACCAACCTCAATCCTGTGTTTTTCCCGTGGCTCTAATCCGCAGGTAACAAAAAATATGACTGTCTTGTTGCTAAGTTGTTCTGCACATTCAAGTATTTTGTATGGAACAGAGCCTCTGTTCATACCAAAACAAATAAAATATACCTCCGCTTCGTCAGTCATTTCATTCTCTTTGAGATTTACTACTTTGATTTCGTCTTCGGAGAACTTTTTCGCAATTCCCAAAGCGAGTTTTTCGGTGTTACCCGAATCACTTATATAAGCGATTTGATATTTCATTACGGACATCCTTTCTGTTTTATTCTACGACTAAATTTTAAGGCGGATTTATAAACTGAAACTAAACTTCGTTTATTCTTCAATAAAAAAACAGACAGCTTTTCAACTGTCTGTATGAGAGGGGGACAATGCAGTATTTTGAACTGCAAAAATATATTAAATTTAAAAAATAAACTGAAAACAAACTTTACTGCTCCTTCGGCAATTCCACTGTAAATATCGTCATATTGTTTTCGCTTTGTACCGAAACATCACCCTTATGAAGTCTTACAACCTCTTTGACAAGAGCAAGGCCTATGCCGTTCCCCTCTGTGGAATGTGACTCATCAACCTGATAAAATTTATTGAAAATTCGCTTTTGCTGTTCAGGTGTAATTTCACTTCCCACATTCTTAACGGAAATGCAAAGAGAATGGTCTTTTTCTGTGATTTTTACATCAACTGTTCCGAAATCCTCTGAAAACTTGATTGCATTGTCAATAAGATTTATCCATATATGCTTCAGCATTTCTTCGTTAGCACAAATTGAATATTCATCAAAATCAAGGTCGAACTCAATATTTTTCTTTGACCATTTGCCTTCAAGCATCAAAATACTGCTTCTCAATTGCTCGGAAAGGTTAAACTCTGTAACATCTGTAAGAATATTCTGATTTTCTATCTTGGTCATATTAAGCACATTAGTAGCCATTGCAGAAAGACGAAGTGACTCTTCTTCGATAATATCAATGTATTCTTTTTGTTGTACCTCAGTAAGATTGCCTTTTTTCAAAAGTTTTGCAAAGCCTGCTATTGATACAATGGGCGTTTTGAATTCGTGGGAAAAATTATTAATGAAATCACTTCTTAACATTTCGGTATTTTCAAGTTCCTCTGCCATTTTGTTAAAACTGTCAGAAATCTCAATAAAAGTGGGGTGCAGACCGATAGGTTTGCCGTATTCAAGTCTTGCTTTGAAGTCGCCCGATGCCAATCTGTTCATAAGATTTACGGCTTTGTTTACAGGCTTCATTGAAATTTTACTTGTGAGTGCAGTCAAAATAAAACCCACAATAATACTGATACCGCCCATAAAGAACAGGATGTTCAAAGGCTCAACTCTTTGGTCAACCGATGATATAGCACCGGTTTCTACTAAAACATATACCGCAATAATCGCAATAACCGCCGTTACAAGAATAATGCAAAATACAAATACCGATAAAAGCATTGTCAAAGCAAATCTTGACTTGCGTTCGCCTCTTTTCATACCTTTTTCACCGCCCTGTAACCAAGTCCTCTTACTGACTCAATCTCAAATTCCGTCCAATTCTCAAATCGTTTACGAAGTCTGCCAATGTGAACTGTAACTGTTTCCCAACCGGTATCACTGTCTGCTCCCCAAATTTCATCCATAAGTTGAATGCGTGTAAATATCTGTCCGGGATATGATAATAACTTGTACAATAATAAAAATTCTTTTTGAGGAAGCAGCTGCGACTCGCCATCTTTTGAAACCGTCATTGAATTGTAATCAAGCACGACATTGCCGATTTTCAGCTTTTGCTCATTGACTATTTGTGCACGCCGAAGTAGTGCTTTAACTCGCAACAGCATTTCTTCTTCATCAATGGGTTTTGTTATGTAGTCGTCAGTTCCTACTAAAAATCCTTTTCGCTTATCAGCAGGCAACTGCTTTGCCGATACCATTAAAATTGGCAAGTTATTATTATTTTCACGCAGGATTTTTGTAAATTCATAACCATCCATTTTTGGCATCATGATATCAAGCACAGCTAAATCAATATGATTGCAATCCATAACTTCTAAAGCCTCTTCACCATTTGATGCCGTATAAACAGTATAATTTTCAGACTTCAAAATCGCCTCAAGCAACATTCGTGTATGTCTGTCATCATCAACTACAAGAATATGAAACATAACTATTCTCCTTCAATATCTCATTCAACTTTTGAAATATCATAAACAAGATAAATAAACTGAATCTAAACAAATCTTAACTTCAGTTTATATTTTATTCTTATATAAAATTTGTGTCAAGTAAAAGGAAAATGTATTTTAGCAAATTAAAATAAGGACAATAATAAGATTCGACCGAACCGCATATTGCCCTATAAAATAGATATTATCTGTATATTATGTTGTGATTTATAATTTCAGACACCCGCACCTGAATGTTGTTAGATTTTTGTATCCACTCCATTTGATTTTCTTCTTTAAGTTGCTCGGTTACACCTTCGGCATTTTTCATTTGCTCAACAATAGTGTCAAACATTTGCTGTGCCTGATTATCAATGTTAGCGAGATACTGCCATAGCTTACCTTCAGTGAGTAGTGTTGTAAAAACTACTTTCTTATTATTTAGAAGATAATCCTTATGCATCATACCCCATTTACCGAGCCTGATATTTGCTTCTTCAGGTGGAAGTATGAAGTTAGGAATAAAATATTCATTGACTTGTCGGTAAGTGATTTCGGTTTTCTTACTCATTTCATACGCTCCCTTCCATTTATAACGAAAGTGTCGTATGTAAATTTTGCTCCGAGTCTAAAACCTGATATAAAGCTGTCAGCGTTACTCGTTGTTGTAAATTCAATATAAGCACTTACATAGTTTTGAAACAGTTTCTTATCTTCACCGTTCAATCTTGCTGTAAGCGGTTTTTCTTTTTCTGCAAGATTGCTCAATTTCTTTTTGAGTTTAGATGACAGTTCTAAATTCAATTCCTGTGGCTCTATATTTCCGTAATATAATTCTTCAATTATGTTTGACATATGTAATCCTCCGTATAGATTGATTTAGCCTTACAATTCAATCTTTTGGCTGATTACAAAAGCCGAAGGGAGACAACCTCCTTACGGAGTGTCTCCCTTGTTTTGTTTTTATTTTCGTACATTCCGGAGGAGTAGACTGATATTTTTACTGTGGTTACTTCCTCATAATCTTTCTAAAATCTTTCTAAAATTTATCTAAATTTTTTTTAGAAAAACAGATTTTTAGTAGAATCAAGGCTGGACAATTTTTTGAACCTTAAATTCGTTAAAAACCACACATTTTCAAGGGTTTCACGGTAATTTTAAAGGGCAAAAATTAATGCTTTTTAAAGCCATTTAAAACCCCTTTGGGACCGCTCCAAAACCGCGTGCCGCGGGTTTGAGCGTTAAGAAAACGATATAGTATATCGTTTTTAGCGAGAACTTCAATGCAAATCCCCCATTCGCATTGAGATTTTAACATTTGAAGCCTTCTGCTCCTGCAAAAAACAGAAACGGATGTCGCGAGATGTCCGTTTTTATTATTGTAAAGACATAAAAAAAATAAATCCAAATATAATGTGCATTAAAAATGAGTTTAGCTAAAACTAACGATTTGTTAAATCATATCATTACTCTTTTTAGGTAAAGTCATTTTTTGCTATACATCAAAACAAGCCTTGGAAGTAGCTTCTCCCAAGGCTTGTTTTGATAAGTATTATTTTTTAGTCATTATAATATTCTACTAATCTTAGTTTCCGTAATAGATGTCAAGATTATCTGTTTCTGCATTGAGAAGTTTACCATTTTTATTGTAAACAAAATCAACACACGGTGTCTCGTTGATATCATATTCTCTATATCTTATAGGCTGTTTATATACATATCCATACTCTGTATCCTCATATATAAAATAAACAATTACAACATCTGTCACTTCAACTTCATATTTTTTGTCAATTGCTGTTTCTTCCTTACTCAAATCAATAGTTTCCTCTTCATATACCTTCCCGTTAATTTCTACAACCATACGAGCATTCTCTATTTTGATAGATGAAGATTTATGTATTGTCCCCTGTACTTTTACAAGCTTTTCATAAAAAACAGATGTGTCTGTTTCATCAATAAACTCAATAATCGGAAGATATTGATAATAAAGAGAGGTTAAATCCATATATTCTTCAGTACCTTCTCCATTAAAGCTGAATTCTTCCACAATCTCCGTTTTGCATACACCGTTACTTGTTACTGTAACCGTAATATTATCATAGGACTCGTCTTTAAAAATATCAGCTTCATATATTGCGGTAAAAGTACTTTCGTCAGTTCTTGTTGCATTAAGGGATTTGTCACCAAGTTTAACTGACACCATTGTATCCTCTGTATGGGTTTTAGGTGTTACGGAAATGATAACTTCTGCTGTTCTGTTATCTTCTTTTAATTTACCGTATTTGTAATCAACATTACTGATAATACCATTCTGTTTTATAAGTGTTTCTTCAAGAGAAGAACTAAAATCTTCAATAGAATAGTGATAGTCATCGATTGATACTTCAACTTGATTTATCAGATTGGCAATATACGACTTGAGTGACTCTATTTGGAAATACTGAAAAATTAGTATTACAGTTATAATTACAAGAATGATAAGTAATGCTATCTTTTCAATTATAACCTTCCTCTTTTCATTCATTATTATTTCTTCCTTTCAACAACCCTTAAAACTGATTATATGATAGTTGTTTTATTTCATATCAGCCTAACCAACCCTCTTCACCGTCAGGGTCAGTTGTGCCGATAGTAACATCTTCACTACCGTCGCTTGAAGCTGTGATAATATCATCAATCTCATAGATTGTTACATTAAAATCAGGTGTTATATACTCTTTCATAATTATCTCCTTTTTAACAAATTCATATCATATATGGCGAAGAATCCCATAAATACGGAGATTATTCGTCGTTAATCTTCTCAAAACTAATTATGCTTCCCAACCGTATTTTTCTGCTGCAACAGGATAATATGTATCATAAAGAACTTCAAAATCAGCATCCATTGGTGCTTCGCTTACATACCATTTTCCGTTTACACAGATATAAGCATAAGCTGTCAAAACGTAATTATTATCAGTTTCGGGTATATCGGTCACAAGACATGTGAACATATAGTATCCTTCTGCATCCTGAATGTTTTTTACAGGAGCGTCAACATATCCTGCTACTGTTCCGCCCTGTGCAACTTCCTTTGCAGATTCTGCTGAAAAATCTTCACCATTAATAGTATATACAAAGCCTATCTTATCAATATTTTCAACAGCTTCAGCATTTGTCTCGCCAACAAGTTCTTTGAAATCTTCATCAGAAATCATAACTCGTGTTCTTACATCAAATGTGCCAGTGTAAGCCTTTTCAGCTGTTGTATTGAAACGAATCTGTGATGTCATTGTTTCAAGAATCATCTTATTTTCACCACAAATAGTACAAGTTCCGTCAACATAGTTATGATAATGTAATGCTGCATTTAATAATGATTCATTACTATAACCTATTTCAATAGCACTCCACTGTTCTTCCGTACCACAGTAATATACATCTGTAAGACTATTGCAATCATAAAAAGCAGCTAAAACAACTGATGTTACACTATCAGGAATTATAACAGTTGTAAGACTTGTGCAACCATTAAATGCAGAACGACTGATTGATGTTACACTATTAGGGATTTTTACACTTGTAAGGCCTGTGCAATTACAAAATGCCAAATCACAAATCGCAGTTACACTATCAGGGATGGTTAAACTTATAAGGCTTGTGCAATTAAAAAATGATGATTCACCAATTGAAATTGCACCATCAGGAATTGTAACAGTTGTAAGGCTTGTACAATTATAAAATGTCTCATTACCTATTGACTTGATACCATTAGGAATTGTTATGCTTGTTAGGCTTGTGCAACCTTTAAATGCCAGCGCACCAATTGATGTTACATCGTCAGGGGCTGTTACATTTGTAAGGCTTACACAATCTTTAAACGCATAATCTGCAATTGTTATTGTTCCGTCTTTTATTTTATAATCACCAGATATGCTTGTATTCGCTTTAATCAAATGATTGCAGATATAAAGAACATCGCTCTCCCAATTGGTTGTGTCATTGTAATAAGCAGTATCATAAAAAGCATCGTTTCCAATTAATGTTATTGAATCAGGAAGCACAATACTCGTAAGGCTTTTGCAATGAAAAAATGCTCTACCACCAATTGATTTTACACCATCAGAAACATATAAATTTATAAGGTTATCGCAATATGCAAATGCACTACTACTGGTTGTTGTTACACTATTGGGAATAGTATAACTTGTTCTTGTATTACCAATAGGATACTGAATAAGTTCTGTTTTGTCCTTATTGAATAATACACCATACTCATCATTAGTGTAATACTTATTCTCAGCATCCACTGTAATGCTTGTAAGACTTTTGCAATAGTCAAACGGATATAAGCCAATTGTTGATACATTTTTAGGAATTGAAATACTTGTAAGACTGACACAGCCATCAAAAGCGCTATAACCAATTGATGTTGCACTTTCAGGAATTGTTATGTTTATAAGTTTTTTACAATTACTAAATGCATAATCACCGATTGTTGTTACACTATCAGGAATTGTTATGTTTGTAAGACTGGTGCAATCAGAAAACATACCGCTATCAATTTTGGTAAGACTATCTGAAAGTTTGACTCTTGTCAGACCACTACAACCGCTAAACGCCCTGCTTCCGAGTGAGGTTACAGTATCAGGAACTGTAATACTTTTAAGAGCACTGCATCCATTAAACGCGCTATAACCAATTGATGTTACACTGTCGGGAATAGTAATATCTGTAAGGTAAAAGCAACTATTAAAACTTTGATCTCCTATTGATATTACGCTATCGGGAATTATTACACTTGTAAGATAATAACAATGAGAAAATGCCTCACTGCCAATTGTTGTGACTCCGTCTTCTATTACAATCTCTTTAATACTTTCTCTACACGCTGCAAATGTGCCATAGTAATAGTTTAAATTCCTCATTTCACCAGTACCTGAGATGGTTAATGTGCCTGTTTCATCATCAAAGGTCCATGTGAGATTATCTCCGCAAGTGCCTGATATTGTTTCTGCCCTTGTCGTAAATACTGACATAGGAATAATAGTAATTACCATTATCAATGCCAAAAGAATTGAAAAGAATTTATTTGTTTTTTTCATAATAATTCTCCTTTATACATAATTTAATGATTTTTCTTTGTATTTTTTACTTTATTCAATAACTCAGAAGTCAATTATTCTTTTTTGCTTTAATCAACTATTAAATCGCCAAACTGACTATTATCAAATACTTTGACAGTTTCGGTTTTACTTGTTTCACCCTCTGTCACTGTAACATAAATATTTTCCTCAAGTAAAAATTGATTTTCAAAAAAACCATCGAATTTCGCAACATAATACGAGTCATCAACCTTTGTTGCGACTACAACGACATCCTCATATCTGACTGATACACTTGTATTTTCTTTATGTTCTTTAAGTGTTATTGTAAAAACAAGTTCACGAGTTGTACTGTTTTCTTCCTGTTTTTTCCAATTATAATCCACACTACTGATAAGGCTATCTTGGGTTGCTGTCGCATAAATAATATTTTGGCTTATTGTATTTGCTGCGGAGGCAGCTGCTGAATTGATATAATAATCAATTTGTTCTATTTCTCTTGCAATAAAAACAACTCCGATTGTTGTAATAATACAACACGCAATTACAATAAGTTTTCCGATAATCGAAAAAAATCCTTTTGTCTTTTTTATAATAACACAACCTTTTATTTTAATATTTGCATAAGCTCACTCATTTACTTCTGTAAATTTTTTATGAGTTTTCCTCGTACTTTGTCACATTCAGTTTCTTATCAACCTGTCTGTGCAACTCAATAATTAACAAATAAGTTAATGACACCATTCTGAATCCAATAGAGGAACTAAAACCGACATTTGGTTCTGAACTGTAATGTAACGGCAAATAACCTAAACCTATTACAACTATATAGCAAATACCTTGGAACAGAATATTTCTTATCATCGCACCTTGGCCAACTGAAAATAATGAAATTATAAGCCCGGCAATTGAAAACACAATAATGCAAACAATTAAAATGAGTATGCAGAAGTATACCTTATCCGACAACCATACATCTAAGGTTACAGCACCAGTATCTTTCTTTGTTATAGAGTTAAGAATTGATTGGATAAGTGTAATGAATGAAACCACACCACTTTCCGTAGGAGCATCAACTGATTCAATTTTCACATAATCATACATCGGAAAGCATATCCACACAATCGGCAGTAAAATAAGAATAAATCTTGTTATCTGCCATTTACCACCAAATGCTGAGGCTTTCATATTGTTAATCGTATTTTCCTTGCTCTTCTTCATAATGCTCTCCTTTCTCTATTTGCTTTTGTGTTCACGAATTTTTTCTGCAATTGAAATTGAAAGTGTTCTTATTCCGTGTCCTATTCCGATACCTACAGCTGTATTGAACATATATGCAAGTACATATACTACACAAATTTCATCAATTCCCATAAAATACTTAATTATAAACATAACGGAAAATAATAATGTAACAATAACAAATGCATATTTAAAGTTGCTCTTGATAAAAATTCCTATTACCAATCCTATTAACGGTAAAATCATAAGTGGAAACAAGATATAAAATCCGTCAAGATGTCCGGCAAAATTTATTTCAAGATACGGTTGTTGCAAAAAGAGATATGCCTCACCTATGATACCAATTATAAAGACAATTACAGCCTTAACAAAATTTTTCATAATGCTTATCCTTCCAATTGCATCATATTTTTAATACATATAAATTGTTGTTTTATTGAAAAGCACACGGAAAATTCCTATAAATTTTTGAAATAAGCCTGCATCTGAATGCATCATAATTGTGTCACTTGCAAGAAGATTTCCGTCTTCATCGTATAATCTTGCTTCAACAAAGGTATCACCCTTGTTTTCTGATACAATTTCAAATGCATACCCGTTATCAAGAACATGTGTTGTGAACATTTCATAGTCATATACATACCAGCGTATATAAGAACCTGCAGGAGCATTACCTTCAACTTCAGCATGAAGAACAATTCCGTCCTTATAACGAACTTCAGTTCTTGACGGAGACACAATGTAGAATCTTTCTCCAATTTCCTTTACATCAAAATCCTGATTAAGATTCATTTTCATAGCAGGACGAACTCCAAAACAAGTCCAGCAAGGTGCAAAAAGTTCAGGAGTATACTGTCCGTCTCCTGCAATAAAGCCTGAGCATCCGTATTCTTCAGGTGCACGCAACCACCATTGTGAATACTTATCAATTGTACTATCTTCAATAGCAATTCCCTGACATTTTGCATAGTCTGTGCCAAAAGCACGACGGGATGCATCTTCTAATTTATGAGAAACAAAACCATACTCCTCATTCATTACATCGTCAAAAGATGGAAGGAATATTTTGTCATAAGTTGCTTCTCCGTCATAAGCACTGTCAAAAGGTGAAGTGTTTTCCTGTACCGAATTAAAAACTTCAGCTTTTTCTTCACTTGTAAATGCTGTGTTATAGAAAGCATCATTAAGCCATTCTCTTATTGAGCTTGCTGCATAGTCACATGCGAGTTTTTCGCACGATGAATTCTGATAATAATCGTCATATTCTATACACACGGTGTTGTGATATGCCTGAGAATCTATTATTGTTTCACTTAAAACAAATCCTTCATTGGGGTCAAGAATACACCACTGAATTGGCTCATATATAAACCAATATACCGTATCTGTATAATAACCATTTTCTTCCTGACATGTATATTCACTTGTATAAGCTGTAGCATATGGTCTGTAATCTGTGAAAGTTACAGCACGGTACTTATTATTGTTATATGTAACATCAGCATACTTCATAAAATCTCCGGGTACTTGTTCATCAATTGTACCTGAGTAATAACCATATGAAATCCATTCAAGTGTTTGTGCATTTAACTCTGCAAGAAGTGTCTCGTCTTTTACTTCACTCTGCGGATACGAACCAAATTCGATAATATCACCAACAGAGTAAAGTGGTTCTTCAGCAACTGCTGTGATGCTTACAATTGAAAGCATCATTATCAATGCCATAAATACTGATAAAATTTTGTTTGTTTTTTTCATAATTATTCTCCTTTTATTTTATAATCCTAATTCATTTTTCTTATAAGCTTCTTTTCTTATTTATTTCAAATACAAAATGGGTTTTACCATTGTCACAATCACATCCATATTTTGCATTATGCAAAATAAATATATTCTTTGTGATAGCAAGACCTAAGCCGCTGCTACCTATGGTACTGCGATTATATTCGCTGTCCTTGTAAAAATCATCCCAAACTCTTGAGATTTTCTTTTTATCCATAGTCGCACCGTCATTTTCTATATCAAACACAACGGTTTTATTCTTTTCTGAAAGTTTAATTACAATTTCTTTGTCTGCATACTTAACAGCATTGGAAACATAGTTTACAATAGCAGTTCTAATCATTTCCAAATCAGCTTCAACAATAAAGTTTTCTGCATTTTCACATTTATCTGGATGCACAGTTACATTGAGCTTGCGTTCTTCAATAATTGGACTTAACCGTTGGATTACGCTTAGTGTAAGGGAATATAAATCAACATCTTCCCAATGCATTTCCTTATTTTTCGCTTCTAAACGGGATAACTCAAGAAAATCAGTTACCAGTCTGTTCATCTGGTCTATTTCATTAATTATTGTTTCCTTGGTTTCTGTTTTTTCATTTTCTTCAAGATATTGCCAGTTTTCTATGTATCCCTTAGTTATTGCCAATGGTGTTTTAAGTTCATGAGCTATTCCTCTCGTCAATTCCTGACGATTAGTTTCATTGATTAACTGTTGTTTATATGCTTTATTTATTAATACAGAAATCATTATTAATGAAATCAAGGTGAAAATAAATAAGATTACATAAATCATCCAAAAATCTTCCATTGCGATTAAAATCGGATGATACACAAACACATATTGTAAATCGTAATATCCATTACCTGCAGAAGAAAAATAATCGTATGATGTAAACAAGCCCTCATGTCCGTTTCCCGTAAACATATATCCTTCTTCACGCTCTGCTGCCTCAACACAAGTCTGTTTATAAAGCTCTTGACTTATTTTTTTAGCTTCTTTATCAAGCCATTTATCCATAAAATTTCTATTAAGATAGTTTTTAGTAGGTGAACTGAAGTTGGTCTGAAATTCTCCCGGTTCTAACTCAACCATTGCAGGTGTGGGATATGAACCCGCTTGTTGTTGTGTCACATATGTGTATCCATCCAACCATTCTTCAACCGTTACTGTTCCAAGGTGGCATTTGTTTTCGTTCAGAACATATTCAACATAACCTTCCGACCACATTTCATCCATATATATCCTAATTTTTTCCGGATAAATATAATTCAGGTCACATGTTCCTGTTATTTCAATATTTGTCCAGTTCCACAGCCAAAGTTGGTCTATTTCTGATGTTGAATAATCATATTCATCTTCGCCAAAATAAGTAATTGTTCCTTTGCTCAAAAAATCTTCTTCTAACGGTATAATTCGTCTATCCGTATTTTCTCCATCATGCAAACGTTTTTCAACAATAAGGAAATAACCGGACTCAACAACTGTTTCTCCCTCAGGTGATATAAGTGCACCGTAAAAGCCTCTTCTGTTCAAACTCCAATTAGGTACTGAATTAATCATATCGTATGTTCTTGAAATACCATCAACCTCTTCTGTTTCCGAAACCGTGTCCACTGCATCCAAGTTCGCTGAATACTGTGATGTCAATTTTAAGACTTGTACTCCTCTAAATAATGTAAAAAACGCACTACCGAACACCATAATTGCAACCAATATGCAGGAAAGCTTTATTTTAAGTGATTTGTATCTTTTTTTCATTTTTATTCCTCCCACATATATCCCTGTTTAATAACTGTGGTTATGTGATTTCCGTAAGCACCAAGGGCAGCTCTCAATTTTTTAATATGCGTGTCAACCGCTCTGTCATAACCATCATATTCAGGTCCCCATACGCTATTAAGAATCTGTTCTCTTGTGAGAACCCTGTTTTTGTTTTCCATAAAGTAAAGCAGTAACTCGTATTCCTTGGGTGCAAGGGTTACAATCTTATTCTCAACGGTTACCAGCTTTCTTGCAAGTTCAATTCTTAACTCTCCTGTTCCTATAATTCCATTTTGAACAACAAGACCGCGATACCTTTTTATTAGGGCATTTATTTTTGCTAATAAAACCGGCACTGAAACAGGTTTTGTAACATATTCATCTGCACCAACCTCATAGCCGTTTACAATATCCTGTTCCTGGTTTAATGCAGTAAGAAAAATAACGGGTACATCGTATTTTTTGCGGATGTACTTACAAGCTTCCACTCCGTCGCAAACAGGCATCATTATATCAAGAATAATGATATCGTATATTTTTTTATTTACAGAAAGGATTGCTTCTTCACCATTTGAAACCGCATCGACATCAAAGCCATTATTAGACAAATATAATTTTATAATTGTCCTTAAATCTTTCTCATCCTCGGCTAAAAGAACTTTATAATTCATAATCACCACTCCTTACAACTAAATGATATAGAAAAGTTGTGTATTCTTTATGTTCATTTAAAATAAAATTCGGTATAACATACATGATGATATAATTATCTTCTATCCGAAAAAAAATTGCAATCCCAAACAGTCTTTTTTTAGCAATTTTGCTATAATTATGTCAAATTTTTATTCAAAATAATATCTAAATTACTGGTTTCTTATCATCTGTTTAATTCAAACATCCAATTTAACCAATCAGGCTTTTTATAAAATTTTGATGCAATAGTATGTCCGCCATCTTCATAAATCTCAAACTGTACATTTGCGTTGTTAGCTTGCAAGTTTTTTAGCAAAAGTTCATTACTCATAACCATATTGTAAGTATCATTCTTTGCCCAGGACAAAAAGAACGGTGTTTTAGCAAGAGTTTTATAATCTTCATCAGTAAGACAGCGGACAAATGGATTCACCCTGATTTTCTCCGGAGGTATAACCAATTCATTAAAGGTATATGCCATTGAGATTACAGCTGCAGCATACTTATCAGGATTTCTTAACACTTCATATACACAACCATAGCCACCGTGTGAAGTACCTGCAAGATAAATTCTGTTAAAATCTACGTTCTTGTATGTATTTTGAATATAATCGATAATTCCGTCAAGTGCACGGCTATGCTCTGCCCTATTATATTCACATGAAATATCGAGATGAGCTGCAACCTGATGACATTTCTTTGTATTAAGATTTATCTTTAACCATGAAAACTCAAACAGCTGCATATTGTTCATTCCTGCGCGGTTCAAACCATTTCCATGCAGGTAAATTATGACCGGATATTTTCCTTTCTCTGTGACTGGCTTATATCGGAAAAAATATCCTTCGCCCCAATCCTTATCACAGTAATAGTACTTTTTATATGTCGGACACAGTAATGTGACTCCGTGTTTAATCACACCTGTTCGGGTCGCATTTGCTGTCAAATTCTTTTTATATTCACGTATTTTCGGTGCTCTTTTATATACTTGCATCATAAGACCGTCATAAGTTCTCTGATATAACTTAGCAACTAAATTCATTATTAACCTCACCTTAAACCCTTTTACTTTACAAAACATACAATCTTTCATCACAAATACACTCTGCTGTATATTCCGTCATCATCAAGTGTATATAAATATAACTCATCCTCACCTATTCTCACTAACTCTTTTTCAGTATATTCAATACCTTCGGTATCTGTATATACAGTATCTACAATTATGTAATCCACATCTTCCGATAATGGGTATTCTTTTGGAACTTCTCCCAGCTTAAAAGTATCGGTTTTGATTTTTTCGTTATCTTTTGTAAAATGTGTAAAACTTGTTTCTTTTACAAGGTTCTTACGTTTTACCTCAATATTTATTTCAGTTATTAATTTTTCCATTTGAAAATCATCGATAACCCAAACACTGTCATAAAATGGTTCTGTTACAGTGATTCCGGGACCCTGAATTCTTGTTCCCTCACCATTTAAAACCATGTAAACATTACCTTCACTGTCTTGATAAACAGGATTAAGGCAATAACTCACCTCTTTCCCATACACATAAACCATTGCGTTCATTACACAATTTGTGAAATCTCCCGAAATTTCTTGATTGCAAAAAGCATTGTCAAAACATCTGGATTTAGAGTGTGTATCAATATCTAATTCAAAAAAACTATTATAAAAGCCGTAACCATTAAGACCCTCAAACACATATGTAGAATTTTTTTCTGTTTCTTCACCAACGTTATTTTTAGTCAAAGTTGCATAATACTTATTATCTTTAGTCTTTAATCCGGCATAATAATCGCTTTCAAAGACTGAATCTGTTGTTAAAAACACACCAATCAATACATCTTTATTCATTTTCAATTTATTGTTATTATTGCCAAATATGCAAACAGCCGTAATTCCTAAGGCTAAAATCAGCAAAACTACTACGATAATTATTACTAATTTTTTATTTTTCTTCATAAATAACACCATACCCTTTAAATAAATGTTTAATCTTTCTTTTCTTGCATACTTTACACATATGCATTCATGATTTACAGTAATTTGGTAATTTCACTATCTCTCATGCAACTTATTAAACCACTTCATTATTAATAACTCCACAAATTTTTCTTGTTTTGCATAATATTTAAATAAAAAGCATAGTTTTCTGCTTAATTGGATTATTCAGAAAACTATGCTTTATCTATACTGAATCGTCCTGAATCAGCTATATATTTATAGATTATTTAAATCTGATTACAACTTTATGAGTGCCCACAGTTGTTTTAATTTCAATTCTGCTTTCACCGTTTTTACCAACAGGTATAATCTCATATTCGCCATCAGTCTCTATGCTCGCAATTTCTTTGTGAGCATAAATTATTGTAGGAACATCAAATTCTTTGTCCTGAACAAATTCAAGAATGAATAAATTATTCTCTCTATCGTGTTTGTAATTTTGAATTTCACCGCAAACTGCCTGCGGAACAGGTCTTATCAATGTTTTTATAAGATTGTCATATTCATTATTCATAGAAAGCCAAGGGAAAAAGGTGAAATATGTCTGGCTCCATTGGTTTTCATCAAATTTGCTAAGCAGAAACTTAATATGCTTTAACCACCTGTTACTTTCACGAGGACCAAATGCTCCCCACTCGCCTACAATGATAGGCACATTCCATTCATCCTGTGTTCTTTTCTTTTCTTCATATATTGACCAAACACGAGAATTACTTGCATAATTATAAGCAGGCGTATCAACCATTAAATCATAAGCGTGGGGAGAATAACAAAGTTGTTTTTCACGCTTACCGTCATAGTTTACAGGTGGCATACAAAAAGGAATACCAAGATTTGTGTAATAACAGCTTTCTACAATAATTATTCCCTTATCTGTGACATTTCTGATAGCTTTTGAAAGTCGGTTTATGAATTTGGAATAGACTCCTTCATCAAACTTTTTAACGAGCTCATCACCTGCTTTTGTTACCTTGCGGAAAAGAGTAACATCATCAAATGGTTCAAGCACTCTATGTGAATTACCTGTTACAAGTTGTTTTATAAGCCATGGTTTATTACAACGTTTATCTGTAATTACTGTTCTTGAAAGATTAAAAATAAGGTTACGGAATACCTTTCCACCGTCGCTTCCAGGAAATGGTTCGTTGAATAAATCAAATCCCAACAATGCAGGATGGTCTTTAATTCTCTCTACAAGATGACACCACATATTTATAAAATATGTTTGAAGCCCTACACCATTGACCCTTGTATCTGCCCAAAAATTATCAAAGCAATTATGTACGCCTTTATCCCAGAAATAACCTGTTGCCCATACAAACTTTGAACTCCGCGGCTTTTTTGTCCCTCTTAATGAAGCCCATTCAGGTGCACCATCACCACCACGTGCATCAGCAGTGCCACTGAATAAATCTTGATGCATATCAATAAAAACATAAATCCCATATTTCTCACAAAGGTCCATAACAGTTACTACTTTGTCAATGTATTCTTCATCATATTCATTGGGTTTTGGTTCAATAGCTGCCCACGGAATTCCTAATCTTATAATATTCCAACCATTTTGACTGAATCTGCGTATTAATAGCTCCATAAGACCTTCATCATGTAACCAACATACTCTTTCTGCACACTTATCACTATAATTGACACCATTAAAGATTCTGTGCCTACCGTATTCATCAACAAAGCGTTTTCCGTCAACAAGAATTTTTTCCATCACCATTCTCCTTTTTATGGCAAATATGTTTTTATCACAAAACTATTCATTTTTTATGCCAAAGAAACAAAGATTTGCTTTTTCATCAGGAACTGTAAGATAGCCTATTTTTACAAGTTGTTCCATAATAATAGCCACCGCATCAGTCTGATGTCGTACATAACACAAAAGCTCACATTTATCTGCAAGATTTTTTGGTACATAGCTTTTAAGAAGTTTCAATGCTGCATTACACACATCTTCAATATAGTCGTAAATTGTTTTAATAACAGGAGCAAATAATTCGCATATATCCTCTTTTTGTTCATAGGTGAACACAGGAAAGTTTGCCTTCATTTTTCCGTCTGCAATTTTGATTGCTCCTTCGCTTACTGCGTATGCCACAAGTTCCTCATCAGATGAAACTTCTTTTTCAAGAACGGCATCACATATTAAATCGTTACAAGCAAAACTTATTGAATGCCAACATTGACATTCTTTAATTATATTATAGTTCACAGCTCCATAACGTGCATCTTCCACCTGATAATCATATATCCCCTGAAAATGTCCGTATGTATAGTTGTTATCGTGTCCGTAAACAAACCCTCGTGCTTTTGGGCTCAATTGAGGAAAACCACCATAAACGTTTTTTATCTTCTCTTCAAAACGTTCTAACGAGTTAAACAAAAGATAATTAATCAAAAACCATCTGAGTTTATTATCATCGAGCTTTAAACCAAAATCTTTTTTTCTGAATTCAGGTAGTTGTTCTTCAACTGTTTTTGTTATCTCCTTTATAACCTTTTCGGGTGAAACCGTTGATACAATCATCTTTAAAAAGTCTTCTTCATAATCTTCCTTAAAAATTATAAAATTCGTCTGATATCTTTCTCCTGTTTTCTTAATAAAATTATGTTCCATAAGTATATCAAGTTCATCTTCAAGATAAACTGCAGAAACACCTAATTCTAAGGATAATTCCCACAATGTCAATGGTTTTTCATAAGCTGCAAGAACAATATTACAAGGAAGTTTTCTTTCAAATGTTTGCCAAACATAGTGATTATCGCCACCACCCCAAAAATCAATACCAAAATCACTTGGATTATAACTTCTTTCTCCTAAATTTCTTTCCATTTGTACGCCTTCTTTCAAAATTCTTCTTGTTTTGAAGAGATAGTACTTAACCATTTCTTCGCTAATTTTCAATTCTCTTGAAATCTCGGATACGGATTTATTCTTAACATAATACTGCACAGTTACCTCACGGTACTGTTTAGATAAAAGTGAAAGTTCTCTGCGAAGCACCAATAATTCTTCGTTTTCTATAACTTGTTCTTCGGGAGTTTCCCAATTCACGCCATAAAAATCACAGTTATGTTTTATCCTTACAGAATTCTTTTTTCTTATTCTTTTTTTCAGCGTGTTCTCTGCTATTCGCCACATAAAACCGTAAAAAGCATCATCATTTTCAAGCCTATCCACAGAAGATAATACTTCAACAATAATGTCATTTGTCAAATCTTCTGCATCTTGTTTATCATACAAATTGGATATGCTGAAAGCGAAAATGTTCTTCAAATTTTCACCCAGTAACTCTGCAGCCGTTTCTCTTCTCATTATTTATACCGTACCTTTTTGAAAGCTTTCATACATATAGTACCATTATTATTGATTTGGTTAATCGAATTTATAAAAATTTTTATTTCATAACACTCAACCAACAACCTTCTGCACCAAATCCGTTTTCCGGAGGTACAAGCACACCTTTTTCCACAAGCACATCAACAACAGAATCAAATACCGGAAGACTTGCAAGAGTATTTACAAATCTCCACTCGTCCAAAAGATAATACGGCACATTTTTCTTAATTATTTTTACTAATTTTTCAGCTACCAACTGTGCCTCTTCTTCAAAATAACCCTCATTTAATCTGCTGCTTATTTCAAAAAGTTTATCATTACTTTCCATAGAGTTAACAAGTACTTTTGTATAGAGAATATCACCTTCACGATACACATATCCGCTTTCAATTGCTTTGGCAGCATGCTCTTTTTCTTTTTCTGTTAATTCTGATATTCTTAATCCCACTATTGCTCGCAATGCAATTTGAAGTGGCGATGCTTGGGAAATATTATAACCACAATCAAAATGTTGTTTTATGCTCTCGGCATATATATTATCTAATCGAATTTTTGAAAAACCACAGACATTTTCTGCATTTACTGCATCCCAGCCTACACCATATTTTTTTCCGTTATCAACAAAACCGAATATACTGAAAGGTCTTTCAATTCTTTTTGTATCCTTAAAATAATTTTTATACAAACACTTTTCCACATTATCTGAAAAGGCTTTTGTAATTGTATAAATTTGTTGCCATAAAACAAGGTTTAAATCAACTTTCTTGTTAAGATATGGAAATGCTAGATACTCTTTTTTATGTTCTTCAATAAACTCAGATACAATATTAGAAATCTTTGTCAACTGCTCCATATATAAGTCCTGTGCTTTATCAATGGTAGCTTTATCTAACAAAATAAAATTAATTGCATATTTCCCATTATCATTCCTGCGAAGAAGTCCATATCCGCCTTTTTTACCTTTTGTAAGTATTTCAAGTTCTTCTTCAACATAAACGGTAGGCACATTCAATTTCTCCGCAATTTCTCTTGCGGTCATCGCTTTTTCGCGACAGAGCCACATAATGTGTTTTGAAAACAGTCTTGTACAAATATTTCGCGGGTCATCCCAAGAGGGATTTCCCTCACCCCATATTACATAATCAATTTCGTCCAGAGCAAGTGGTCTGTTATATGTATCTGACATATCTTTTACCTCATCTTTTACTTTTTGTCTTGCCGAAAATAATCTTTGACGCACGGTACCTTCACCAATATTTTGGGTTTCAGCAATTTCAGCGGTTGACAAACCATCGATATAATAAAGAATCATTACATCACGATATGCCTTTGTTAAAAATGCAATTCTTTTGTAAACTGCATCCAACAATTCCGAACTACTGTCATCATCTTCTTCCTCTGCAATAGCAGAAAGAACATCATCTGCATATCCCTCATAAAATATATCAGCATTTTTTCTTTTATTTTTAGAAAAATCGGCATATACATTTTTTGCAACACGCCATATGAAAGAATATAAATCCAATATTTCTCCGTCTGCATTGGCAGCTTTCACTAAAGCAAAAACAACATCCGAACACAATTCCTGTACTTCATAACTGTCGTTAGTCCTTGCATAACAAAAACCAAACAGTTTTTCCAACAATCCGTCGTCTATATATTTCAGCAACTCTTGTTTTTTCATATTTTCCTCCAAGCAATTGTACAATGGCTTTCAACTATATAGTCTCAAAAAAATAAATTATGTTAGGTTAAAAAGTAAAAAATTATAAATTTTTGTCATTTCTGCAGTTGTTGACGTTCTTTTAATGCAGCATTTATCTGTGTCGCCTCTCTTTTAAGCGATATATAGAACATTACAAATGAAAAAGCATAAACAAATGCCACACAAATGAGCATTAAAACTATTTCTTTGGGAACAGGTCGAACCCATTCAAAAAGAATAGCTAACCCAACCATTGAAATACTGACAAAAATATAATGACATACAAAAGCAAGAATCATACCTTTATTTGTAGAGTACTCGTGTTGAATTGTTGCAGTTGTAACAAAAGACATAATCAAGCCTACCAACGGAATCTCCGCTACAGTATAAGCATAAACCATATCATATCCTACTATTAACGTATAAACTGCAAAGGCAACAGCTGTTCCTGTTGTTATATATGTAAACATTTTTAAAAATTCACTTATAAATTTCATATTTTGCACTCCTATATTCCTAAAGATTTCTTTAATTTGGGTACATACTGTCTTGAGATAATGATTTTTTCCTCATTCTGAAGATGAGCTTCAAGTCTGCAATTAAACATAGGTACCACCGATTTTATTTTATCAAGATTTACGATTACAGATTTTGATATTCTGATAAAATCTTTGTGAGAAAGAGCCTCTTCGACCTCATACAATTTTAGTTTTACTTCATACACTTGCTTTTCACAACAAGCAAATACTCTATTATCTACAGATTCAAAATAAAAAATATCTTTAGGCGAAAGTTTTACAATTTCTCTTTGCTGATATGCAGTAATTCCTTCTTTATGGTCTTTGAAATTATAAATAAGATGCATCAAATCATCGTCAACCACATGGCATCTTATTATGATTTCATCCTCTTCATGTGGTTTTGGTGTGTCAAAAGTTATTTTCATTTTGCACCTTTCCTTTTTATTAATTTTAAAGCAAGTACCCCTAACATAAGGCACACGCAACCTGAAATAAGCAAAATGATACAACAAGCCAATGGTGAAATACTGTTTTCAAACAAATTTATGCTTATTCCCATTGTTTCCTTATAAATACTTGCTATTTCATCCGGTACATTATGAAACAAAGTAGTATAAATATCTTCACAAAGGATATCTCTGAACATAACTGTACTGTAAATAACCGGCGTACACTTAACAATATTCTGAAGCACCAAAGAAAGTTGTCCTATTGGCATATATGTACCTCCGAAAAATCCTACTAATGCACCTATCACCGTTCCAAAGCCACTCCAAGCACTTTCAGTTTTGACAAGAGTTGCGAACAGATACATTATAGCAGAATATGAAAAACAATTTGCTATTATCATAAGGATAATTTTTATATGAGAAGCAACAGAAAAAATCTGCGCACCTTTCATCACATAATATATTTCTGCAATAACAAATGTAAGAATACATATTATAATTGCCGCCAAACAGGTTGATGTTATGTATGATAGTGCTATAACTGTTCTTTTCACCGGTGAGATATAAATAGCATCACTGCGTTTACTGTTCTTATCTTTTATCATAGCAGAATAGGACGAAAGTGTCACCATAACTGCATTACTTGGTATTATTCCGCCGATTGTCCAAGCTAAAATTAATAAAAATGCATTTTTTTCATCTTGCAAAGCATTTCTGTTTGGCAACTCTGCAAGTTTATCCGTCAGCATGTCAATATTTATATCTCCTAAGAAGAAAACCATAAGGCATAATACCACCATCATTGATAGTAAAGAGAAAAAAATTACCCCTTTATCCCTCAAATACATTAACAAATTTCTTTTAACTAATTGTAAATACTGTGTCATGATAATCCTCCTGTCGCATTAATAAAAACATCATCAAGAGTTCCCTGAATTACTTCAAATCCGCTGAATTTACCTTTTATTGAATTTAATATTTCCAACGCATCCTTTGTTTGCTTCAGCTTTATGCATACCTCGTTGCCTTTCTTACTGTATTCCAAAAAGCTTAAATAATCATCAACATTTTCCGTCGTATATATTTTCAAGCAATCAAAAGCATATCTTTCTTTAAGCTCGTACGGTGTTCCTGTCGCAATAAGTCTTCCTTTATCAATAATTATTATCTCATCAGCCTGTGCCGCTTCTTCCATATAATGTGTTGTAAGAAAAACTGTCATATTTGTTTTTTCACGCATCATTTTTATTGTATTCCATACTTCAATGCGTGCAGCCGGGTCAAGGCCTGTCGTTGGTTCATCAAGAAAAAGAATCTGTGGTGTATGCATAAGTGCAGCCACTATTTCACACCGTCTTTTTTGTCCGCCTGACAGATATTTATACTTTTTCTTAAGTATATCGCTGATTCCAAATATTTTACTTAATTCTGATATTTTCTCTTGAGCTTGTGTTTTTGTAATTTCGTAAAGAATACCTCGACACATTAGATTTTCATAAACCGTCAACAAATCATCAAGAACATTTTCCTGATATACAACACCTATATTTTTTCTTATCTGTGTTCCCTGTGATAAATCATATCCACAGATTTTTGCTGTTCCTTCAGTCTTGGCAAGCAAAGTTGACATAATATTAATAGTTGTTGATTTACCTGCTCCGTTTACACCTAAAAAGCCAACAAACTTACCTTTTTCCACAGAAAAAGAAATATTATCCACGGCTGTGAAATCTCCATACTTCTTTGTGAGATTATTTATTTCAATAGACTTCATATCTATCGCCTCCTGACAATAAAACTTTAACAAATGATTATAGAATTTACAATACTTGTAAACGTAAGTTGCATTTTATCTATACTGAAATGCACAAATCAAGATGATATAAAGAATTTTGCTATACATTCTTCCGAAATGTAAAATTACAATAGATATGAATTAATCATATAATTATACATAAATAAAAACAGCAGAGCATCAATCCCTGCTATCTTCATAAGGTATTTAATTGTTTCGATAATTACTCTTCAAATTATCCAAGATAATATGTTCAATCATTGAATAATCCCCTGATTGACTTTATTTTAAAAAATTTTCTATTTAATATGTAAATAATTCTTATTGTAAAAAAATGTGTAAAATGATATAATGAATATATATTAAAAAGGAGTGATTATTTATGAATAAAAAGTATATTGCAATAATTCTTTCTCTTGTACTTATTTTTAGTGCTGTTATGCTGATTTCAGGCTGTAATAAGGATGACGAAAGTACGATTTTGCCTAATGAGTCAACAGATGTTGTTCCTGAAACAGAGCAAAACAGTGAAGAATCTTCTATTGACGAAACAGAAAGTACAACTGATGAAAAAGAAACTGAAAAAAATACTGAAACAGAAAAAGAATCCGAAAGCACATCAAAGCCTGATGAAAACAAGACTGAAAGTTCAACAAATCCTGTTGAAAAGCCAACTGACAATGACGAGCCTGTTACTTGTGATGTTTGTGGTAACTTAGTTGTAAAAGATACAGGCAAAGGTGATATTTCCGTTGGTAATTACTGCGACGGCAAATGTGACGAATGGTTTGGCGAATTGGAGTTAGAATAACGGTAAATCGGAGATTATCATCCCGACAAATTATAATTTGAATTTAAGCATAAAAACAGCCGAGTGTTTTTTACACCCGGCTGATATTTTTTATTCGCCCTTCATTTCAAGAAGCTTAACTTTTCCGTCGTAAGATGCCTGTGAAACCTTGATTGAATCGAAGATTGCTGCTTTGATATCATCAGGAGTTGCACCAAGTTCCTTTGAATAGCTATCAGGGATGAAAAGATTTACATCCATAATATCTGCAAGTCCGTCAACATCAATACCACTTTCAATACCCTTTGCAGCGTATTCCTTCTTAACTCCGCCAAGGCCCATACGCATCATCCATGGTGCTACGCTAATAATCTTACGATTATCGCCCATACCACGTGCTGCGTAAACAATCTTGAGGAACTCCTTCCAAGTAAGGTTATACATACTGATAGGCCAAGCCTTTGCACCCTTTGACTTTTCAGCAGCACCAACGATTACTTCGCCAACCTGACGAACTGTAAGCATTGCTGTACCGCCACCCGGATACATTGTGAACGGAAGTTTATCCATTCTCTTAATCTGTTCGATAAGAATAACCCAAACAGGCTTTCTGCCCGGCTGTGTACCGAAGATATACGGAAGCTCAAGAACTGCCACATCAAAGTTTTCATCAGCAAAAGAGAATGCAACATTTTCCTGGTCAATACGGCTTCTGATATATGGATGCTTTTCAGTAAGCTTCATATCAGGTCTTTCTTTTGCAAGGTAAGCAAAGTATGAACCGAGGATTACAGCCTTCTTAACGCCAACCTCTTTACAAAGAGGAAGTATTCTTTCAAGCGGCTGAATGTTATACTTGTAATATGCATCATAAACAGGTGCAGGAAATTCAACACGTTCGTCAATACCTGCTGCAAACACGAAACAATCGTGACCACGAAGAAGTTCACGGATTTCGTCATCTGACTTTTCATAAATATTGCAGAATTCCAATTTCATTTCCTGTGGAATTGGAGCACCTTCCGGAAGTGGAGGAAGAGCAACACTTGTTACTTCATGTCCTCTTTCGATAAAAATTCTTGCAGCCTCACAGCCCAAAAGACCTGTGCCGCCAATCATAAACACTTTCATTCTGTAACCTTCTCCTTAAAATTATCAAAGATTTCAGGACCATAGAAATAGTTCTGGTCTTGTGGGTGAAGCGGATACCAAACCTGTGCAAAGAATGGGTTAAGCTTTGCTTCTGTATCATAATCCCATGGCCAAGGAAGTTCCTGAGGACACCAATGACCACCCTTGAGAACAAGGTTAGGGCTCATTTCAAACTCGTTACCTCTTGCACTTACCCACTTAACAGGGGTGTACATATCAACGATTTCAGTTGCAAGACACTTACCACCACGGAATTCAGCAGCCTTCTGAAGGTCTTCAAGTGTAAGAGAATCAAATGGTTTACTTTCATCATAACCGTGGTCAAGAAGGATAACTTCGTCTGATGTTGTCTTCTTTGATGGGATTTTAATCTGGAAATCAGACCACTTCATTGGAAGCTTCTTATATTTTGTAGCACTGCCATAATATGATGTCATTCTTACATCAACATCGTTATCAGCCCACCAGAGTGTACCGTATTCAGGAGTTTCAGCAATCTTCTTCATAAATGGCTTAACCAGGGATGCAAAAGGCTTTGCAAGGAATGCAAGCTTATAGAACCATTCAACATTGTTCATCATGCTCTTGAAGTATTCCTTAACAGGAATGTTAGCACGGAAATGACAATACTTTTCAAGCTCGTCACCATCATAATACCACTGACCGTGGAAGTTCTGAGTTGTAAACCAATGTGGGTCAAAGAGTTTCTTAGGTGAACCAAGACCTAATGTACCGAGAAGAAGCTCTTCAAATTCATAGTTAGTGATTCTGTATTCTTCACCTGAACCGATATTGTAGAATCTTCTCCAGAATTCCTCAGGAATATCGTCACCACAAACATTTGCAAGAAGACGACCTGAATCCTCAACAGTTGCCCATTCAAGAACACCATTGATTGGAACATGATACATAATAGGTTCCATATTCTTAAGGATTGCAGGATAAAGAATACCTGACTGACGAAGTGAAACCCAATGTTTAAGACCTGATTCAGCAAAAACAGCTTCAGCCTTTACCTTACTGATTGCATAGTGGTCATAAACGCTGATTTTAATAGGGTCACCTGTTCTTGCCCAATGAATTGGAGGGTTACGGTCACCTGTTTCAGCAACTGTACCTATGTAAACAACCTTAACTGCATCAGGGTCAGGCTGAGCCTTAACAGCGTTAACAATGTTCTGTGCTGCAGCAACGTTTGTTTTCTGTGTTTTGACAGGATAGTAGTCAGCTGCCGGTGAAACCATACCACCAACGTGAAGAACATAGTCAGCACCTGTTACCATTTCGAGAACATCGTCGTAATTTGTAAGGTCACCCCAAACAAGTTTTACTGCAGGGTCATTTTCGTAAGCAGCAAACTTTTCACGGTTTTTCTTGCTGTCACGATTGAGAACAACGATATTAAACTTATCTTTTTTTGCATAAAGCTCTTTAAAGCCGGCCCATCCCATTGTACCTGATGAACCAGTAAGAGCAACGGTTTTCTTCTGCATAGGAATACCCCCATCTTATATTATTTCATACGAAATAATTATACTCTTTTTTTACAGTAAATGTCAATAGAAAATACAGTATATTGACATTTTCTTAACAAGTGATGATTATGCTAAAAGCCTTGATAGCTAAAATTACCAAGGCTTTCTTTACTATTCAAAGCATTTGATTACATCTGAACCATTCTTTACAAATGCAATAAATTCATCGATATTTGCAGTTATTTCGTAAGTACCCTTTGTGTAAACCTTTTTATCCTTTGTGAGAATCCATTCACCGTCAGGAATATAGACAGTTTTAGTTGTCTGTCCCTGCTCCACAATAGGTGCAAAAATAATTTCATCACCAAACATGTACTGACTGTCAAGTGTATAACAAACCTCGTCGTCAGGATAATGGAAAAACATCGGTCGCATTACAGGATAACCTTTTTCACTTGCTATATTCATCTGCTTCTGAATATATGGTCTTAACTTTTCACGAATAAAAATAAGATCTTTAAGAATGTGGAAATTCTCATCACCAAAACTCCATATTTCGTTAGGGTCGCCACTTGGCTCTTTAAGTCCCGGAGTTGGCTCAAAATGACGATTTCGTGAGCCGTGAAGTCGCATAACAGGACTGAAAAGTCCAAATTGAAACCAACGAACAATAAGCTCTTTAAAATAGTCGCTTGTTATGTCAGCACCATAAAAACCACCAATATCTGTATTCCACCAAGGAATTCCGCACATTGACATATTAAGTCCTGCTTTCACCTGATGTGCAAGGCTTTCAAATGTTGAAACTATGTCCCCTGACCACACAAGGGAAGCAAATTTCTGACTGCCTAAATATGCACAACGGGTAAGGGTGATTATATCATCTCTGCCAATGGACTTAAAGCCATCATAAGCCAATTTTGAATAATAATACGGATACAAAAGTGCCACCATATCGGCACGACCTTTGTGCCAAACCAAGTTATCAAAATGTTCAGGATGAATTTCAGGTTCAGCCTCATCAAACCAAAGTGCATCAACACCATTGTCAATATAATTTTCCTTTAATTTACTCCACACATATTCTCTTGTAGCAGGATTTGTAACATCAATTTCACCTTGCCACCCATAGAAGTCAAAAACTCTGTCGCAACCACGGGTTGTACGCATAAGCATATTGTTGCTTCGCATATAGTGATAATTTTCACTGCCACCGTTTATTGTTGGCCACATTGAAACAATCAGTTTCATATTCATACTGTGGAGTTCATCGGTCATAGCCTTTACATCAGGCCAGTACTTTGGGTCAAATTTGTAGTCACCCTGCTCTGTCCAATGAAAATAGTCAGCAATAATTGCAGAAACAGGAATACCCAATTCATTATACTTTCTTGCAACAGAAAGGAGTTCTTCCTGTGTTTCATAGCGAAGTCTGCTCTGCCAGAATCCCGTTGCCCACTCAGGCATTTTGGGTGCATAGCCTGTGAGCTCTGCAAGTGTTGTGCAAACCTCCTGTGGATTACCTGCCATAACAACAAAGTCCATAAATCTACAGCATTCGCAACTCCAACGAGTACGATTGTTTGATAATTCACAAAGACCTATTGACGGATTATTCCACAAAAAACCATAACCCAAGGATGAATACACATAAGGAATTGTGCATTTTGCGTTCACATTACGGATATCGATTGATGAACCTTTAAGGTCAAATTCATTATCCCAACTGTGACCTAACCCAAAGAAATGCTCATTTTTATTTGGCTCAAACATCACTCGTGCTGACCACAAGCCACTACCCTTATTATCGAAGTGACGAAAATTGCTGTTAAATGTCAATTCAGGCTTTTCCTCAAGAATTTTCTTGCCATTTGCATAAAAAGTCAATTTTCCATTATTTTCAAGTTTGACTTTCAATGTTCCACAGGTAAGAGTGACATAATTATCAAATTCTTCTATTTCAGCATCAGCATTTTGTGGCATAAGAGTATAATTTTCATCGATTACCTGACAATCAGGAAAGGACTGAAAACGGATTGCATTATTCCCACAGGCACTAATCCTGATAAGCTCGGTATATCGCATTAAAAGCAATTCATTTTTACCTATTGTAAGATTATTCATAAAAACATCCCCGACTTGTAAGATGGTTATATTTTACAAGATATAAATTATAGTGTCAATCATAACCACCAGTTGAACTGGTGGTTTGCACAGGCCCTATAAGGGCCGCCT
>CALCTT010000099.1 GCA_937906895.1 uncultured Clostridia bacterium
CGGGCGGATGTGGGCATCCGCCCCTACGAATTGTGCTCGACAAACTCCAATTTGTCAAACATAATCAATACAACTGAAAAAAATAACAGATTACACCATAAATTACGGCGGCAAAAGTGCCATATGCGATTACAGGACCTGCGATTTTGAAAATATTTGCACCTGTACCCATGATAATACCCTCTGCCTTGAACTCAAGAGCAGGTGACACGACGGAATTTGCAAATCCTGTGATTGGTACGATTGTTCCTGCTCCTGCGTGTTTTGCGATTTTATCAAAGACGCCTATTCCCGTGAGAATAGCAGCAATCACAATTAGTACAGATGGTGTCAATGCTTTGACAGCATCTTCCGAAAAATTAAGTTTTTCAAATCCCCAGTTTAAAAATTGCCCGAAAGTGCAGATTCCTCCACCGATAATAAATGCTTTTATGCAATTTTTGAGTTTTGGTGACGGTGGCGATGCTTTTTTAGCCATCTTTCCGTATTCATTATTTGTAGTTGACATAAAATCACTTCCAATCAAAATTAGATTTCCCTGAAAAAAATTTTTTATTATGGAAAATCAAGGCAATAATTGAAATGATAAGTGTTATATGATAAAATGTTTTCATTAAATTTGCAGGAGAATATGTGTGAAAAACAAAAGAATCAATAAGCTGTGTCGTGTGATGATGGTCATACTTGGTGCGTTGATTGTCTTTTTCAGTACGGATTTTATATTAAGTGAAATTACTGATATTTGGGCTTATGAGGATGCGACAGGTGACGACACAGAGTGGAACAGAATCGAAGAAAAATTTGAAAATAACATAGAATTAACAGAAGATGATTACGAAGAAATCTTTTCTCAGTCAGGACTCGGAAAACTTGCTGTTGATAAGCTTTTAGCAGATGGCAGAGCGGATAAAATAGAAGAATACAGAGATTATTACCTTTTGGATAAGGATTTTTATTGTTACCGAAAAGGCGTTTTTGCCTGTCACGAGCGAATAACTGACGCGGAAGGTGAGGAACTTCGCAATCCGGATTTTGCCGATTTGCAGAATGGTGATATTATCGTCACTTTAAGTATTCATTCTCTCGGTTGGCGTCACGGTCACGCAACTATTATTACTGATGCTGAAAATGGTGTTGGTGTTCAGGCTGTTATGGTTGGTGAAAAGTCCAATAATTCCCGTGTTGATTCATGGAAAAAGTATCCGTTAGTTGCTGTTTTAAGACCGAAAAACACAGATGAAGGGATAAGAAATCAGGCAGGAGAGTTTGCAGAGGAAAACCTTAAAGGATTATATTATTCATTGCTTGGCGGTGTGTTTTCGGGCAGGGATGTGGAAAGAATTCCTGTAACTACACAATGTGCACATCTTGTGTGGTATGCCTATATGACTTGCGGAGTTGATATTGCACCTGAAAGCGGAAGAATAATCACTCCAAAGGATTTTATTAAAAGTGAAAATCTTGAAATAGTACAGGTATATGGAAATATTACCGACATTTAAAAGATGTTGTTGACAGTGAGGCGTTTTTCGTAAGGGAAATGCCTTATTTTATTGATTTTCAAGGATTTTCTACTTGTAATATTCCTCAATATTTGGTATAATGAATTATTAAAAAACTATTATGTATAACTATATTCATTTTTAAAAGGAGTTCAAAAATGGATTTGTTTAATGAAGAAAAAAAGAAGGACCTGATAATCGGCAGAAATGCCGTAACAGAACTTATAAAATCAGGTCGTGAGATTGATACACTTTTCGTGCTTCGCGGTGAAAAAAGTGGCTCTGTGGGAAAAATTATCGGTCAATGTCGTGATAAAGGTGCAGTTGTAAAAGAGGTTGACAAGAAAAAACTGGACTTTATGTGCGGTCACAGTAATCATCAGGGCGTTGTAGCCATCTGCGCTGCTCACGATTATGCAACAGTTGAGGAAATTCTCAAGGTTGCAGAAGAAAGAGGAGAACCACCGTTTATTGTGGCTTGTGACGGAATTGAGGATCCGCATAATTTAGGCGCTATTATCCGTACAGCAGAGGCGGCAGGTGTTCACGGAATTATCATTCCAAAGCGAAGAAGTGCATCTCTTAACTATACTGTTGGCAAAACAAGTGCTGGTGCGCTTGAATATATGAAGGTTGCTCGTGTTTCAAATCTTGCAGCCACACTTGAGGAACTTAAAGAAAAAGGTATGTGGGTTTACGGAGCTGATATGGACGGTGAAGATATCCGTTCGGTAAATCTTGATGGTGCGGCTGTTCTCGTTATCGGTTCAGAGGGTGACGGAATGAGCAGAATTGTCCGTGAAAAGTGTGACTTTATCGTTTCGCTTAAAATGAAAGGACAGATAAATTCTCTTAATGCTTCAGTAGCAGGTGGAATTTTAATGTACGAATTTTCGTATAAAAGATAAGTCATAAGGCTGAATAATTTTTTCGGGGGAAAATTTATTATGGCAGATAAAATTTCAGATAACTTAATTGATGAGATTCTTAACGACATAAAAGAGAAAAGTGGAGAAAGCAGTTCCGTAGAGGAGTTTTCTCTTTCTGATGTTGACCGACTTTTGGCAGAAATTACAGGAGAAGCACCTGAAAACAAGAGTGCAGATATTACATTTTCAGAACCACAGGTTAAGACTGAAAAGGAAGCAAAAAAGAAAAACTCATTCTCTTTTGACATTTCTAAAATTCAGGATTTTGATGATGAGGAAGAAACTGAATCAATTCTTGAAACTCCTGCAGAAGAAGTTGAAGAGGACGTGTCTGTGTCAGTTGAGGATGACGGCCAGCTTGGATTTACTTCAGAGATAATTGACTTAATTGTTGAGGAATATAAGGATGAGCCTGTAGAGGAAGAAGTAGAATCTGTAACAGGTCAGATTTCTATTGAGAAAACAAGAATGTTCAACGAGATTGATATTCGTGGAGCATATAATCCTAATATCTCTCATAATCTTGGAAATAAGGTAGTAAGAACAACGAGTGGTGACGCCCAGCCTCTTACTTCTTCAAGTGTTATGGATGAAGAAAAATACAGAAAGCACTTTATGAATAAGCCCGTTCAGAAGCTTGAAAACACTCTTGAACAGAGAGCTATTAGAGATGCAAGACCCCCTGAAACAATCGAAACACCGGGATTAGTTGTTAAAAACGGTGAGATTACAGAAAATACTGACGGAATAAGAAGTATGCCTACCATTGTTGCTGCTGAATATGAATTGGAGCAGGAAAAAACAAAGGAGAACTACGGCACAACAGTTGTTGTTCCCGAAAAGCCTGATAATCAGATTATGTTTGACGGATTTGCCGATGATGAGGATATAATACAACAATCCGAATCGGAAGCAGAGGCAGAACTTCGTGAAAACCGCAAGGCAGCAGTCAGGGATTTTGTTGCAGGCGGAATGACATTCAAAGAAAAGGTTCAATCACCACCTGTAAAAAGACGATATGAAAGACAAAAGGTTGCTGTTGTCCGTGAATATTTTGGACCAAAGGACAAAGAGGCAGTAAAAAAAGTCTTTGCAATGGAGAAAAAATCAACTTTTATCAAACTTGTTGCTGTATCGGGAATCTGTTTACTTATGTCAATTCTTTCAATTATTGCAGGTATGGAAAACGGCAATTTTGAAATTTACGGCAATAATGAATTTGTTTATGCACTTGTGCAGATTATATTGCTTTTAGTTGCAAGTGGCTTGAATTACAAATCGTTTATAACAGCATTTAACAACATCAAGAGTAAGATTTTTGATATGGATACTGTTGTAGCGGTTTCAGCAATTGCAGGCTTTATCCAGTGTCTTTTCGGATTTGCTTTTGCAGATAGTGTTGAATCAGTTGCAAGAATTACTGCGGGCGCAGCTTTGTTACCAATGATTATGAAGCTTGCAGGTGAGCTTGTCCGTTGTAAAAATGACAGCGAAAACTTCAGAGTTATTACTGAAAATTCTGATGAGTGTTATAGTGTACAGAATATTGAAGACGAGGATACTGCAAACGAGATTTCACGAGGACTTATGATGGGTAATCCTGAAATCAAGTATTCAGCACAAGTCGAGTTCCCGCAAAAATTTGTCGAGATTTCTCGTTCGGCAGAGGTTACAGGAAAGATTTGTAAGATTACAATCCCTGCAATGACAATAGTTGGTCTTGTTCTCGGAATTATATCTATTATCAAAACAGGTAATTTCTTCGCAGGTATCAGTACTCTTACATCAACACTTCTTATGACGCTTCCTTGCTCAGCAGGACTTGTGTCAGCGATAAATCTTCGTGCAACAAACAAGCTTCTTAATGAAGACGGTGCTATGATAAACGGTTATAGCGCAGTTGATGATGCTGTGAATACAAACGGTGTTGTAATTGATGCCTGTGACGCATTTGAACAGGGCGGATGCAACATTGAGGGTATGAAAACATACCACAAGATGCGAATTGATGAGGCAATTCTCTATACTGCATCTGTTGTTATTGCATCAGGCGGTGTTTTGGCAGAGGTGTTTGACGGTGTTATTATCGGCAAACGTGAACTTTTACTTCCTGTTGAGTCCTTGGCTTATGAAGAAAAATTAGGTTGCTCTTGTTGGATTCATAACCACAGAGTCCTTGTGGGTAACCGTGACCTTCTTGTTCATCACAATGTTGAAACACCTGATAAGGATTTGGAAGATAAATATAAGTCAAACGGCAGGAATGTTATTTATCTTGCTATTGAAGGTAAAATTGCAGCAATGTTTGTTGTTGTATATAAGGCTAACGAAGAAACAGCAAGATATATGCGTGAACTTGAAAAAGACGGAATTACAATATTCTTCAGAACATCTGATGCGAATATTACAGAAAAATTCCTTGAAAGAGAATTTCAGTTGCCTGCAAATGTTGTTAAAATTATCAACCCTGTTGCAGGAGATATGTTCTCAAAGGTTAAGTCAAGATATACTGAACGCAGTAACGCAATGATTATCCATGACGGTGGAATAAAGACAATGCTTTCTGCCCTTCACGGAACATTTGTAATTAACAATTTCGTTAATTCATCAAGACTTATTCATCTTATTGCATCAGTTATCGGTGCTGTGATTATGGCTTTGTTTACATTTATGTCAGGTATTGCACAGATTGGTGTATTACAGATTATTCTTTATCAGGTAATCTGGACAGTTATACTTTCTGTTCCTGCACTTACACGAAAAAAGTAAAAACCAATTATTACTTTGGGAGATGACTTAGTTGACAGATTTATGGGAAACAATAAAAGATGTTGCCTTGTGGATTTGGGACTTTGACCAGATAAGATTTGCGGTTGATGCAATGGTAAAACTCGGAATTACAACCTTGCTCAGCGGTTTTATCGGGTACGAGCGTGAACATTCACATAGACCCGCAGGCTTCAGAACTCATATTCTTGTGGCAGTTGGCTCTGCACTTGTAATGCTCACATCAGTTTATATTTATGATGTTCAGGGCATGACAGGTGATGTTACACGAATGAGTGCACAGGTGCTTAGCGGTATCGGTTTCCTTGGTGCAGGTACAATTCTTCGTGAAGGCTTTTCTGTTAAAGGTCTTACAACTGCTGCGTCACTCTGGGCTGTTGCTTGTATAGGTATCGCGGTCGGTGCAGGATTTTATGCAGGTGCTTTTGTTGCTACAATTGTTATTTATCTCACTCTTAATTCTCTTAAAAGATTTATTGTCCGTGGCTCAACAGGTAAGCTTATTTTCATTGAAATAAAGGATGTTGGTGCACAGATTCCGATTATCACCAAAACCATCAAACAATGTGGTGGTAAGGTTCATTCAATGGAGGTTGTTTATACTGAGTCAAAGGACTTGAAATTCAAGCATCGAAAAGATACATCAGTTATCAAGGTGCTTGTATTCCCTAAAAATGAAGATTCACTTTCACTTATGATAACAACTATCAGAAGTATGGAAGATGTTGAGGATATTTATGTTGACTGATAAAATTACGCTTTTTGATGGTGAACATATTGAGGATTTAGGCGAAGATATCGGTGTTGTTGTGTCAAAACAACACACTTTCGGTACAGATGCAATGCTACTTGCTGACTTTGCGAATCCTAAAAGACAAGATGTTGCTTGTGATTTCGGTTCGGGTTGCGGAATAATTCCATTTCTATGGCTTCGTGACGGAAAATGTGCTGAAATTACTGCAGTTGAAATTCAAAAAAATGCTTGTGACCAGATGGAAAGGTCACTTGTGCTGAATGGTACAGATAAAATCACAGTGCTCAACAGAGATTTAAAGGATATACAGGATTTAAAAGCAGGAAGCTTTGATTTAGTTACTATGAATCCGCCGTATAAAATTGAAAATGGCGGAATAAAAAATGAAGAAGACTTTGCAACAATTGCTCGACACGAAACTCTTTGTAATATGGACGATATAGCGAAAAGTGCTGCTCGTCTTTTACGATTTGGCGGTAAGCTTTGTATCTGTCACAGACCTGAAAGAGTATTTGATGCAATGTATTCAATGAGGGTAAACGGCATTGAACCAAAAACTCTTAAATTCGTATCAAAAAAAGGTGATACTCAACCCTGGCTTGTGCTTATTGAAGGTAAGCGTGGTGCTAAAAACGGTTTAAAGGTTGAGGGCAATCTTGTTGCATATAATAATGACGGTACTTTGACGGAGGAAATGCTCAAAATTACCGAAAAGTATAGAAAATAAAGAAAGGAATCGGACAATATGAGCGGAAAACTTTATGTTGTAGGAACACCAATCGGCAATTTGTCCGATTTTTCTCCGAGAGCAAAAGAAACTCTTGTAGCTGTTGATTTTATTGCAGCAGAAGATACAAGAGTTACACAAAAATTACTTAATTATTTTGATATAAAAAAGCCACTTATCAGCTATTATGAGCATAATCGTCGTGAGCGTGGAGAATTAATTGTTTCTCGAATTCTAAATGGCGAAGTTTGTGCAATAGTTACTGATGCAGGAATGCCTTGCATTTCCGACCCCGGACAAGACCTGGTTTTCCTTTGTCACGAAAAAGGAATCCCTGTTGAATCTGTTCCAGGACCTACTGCATTTGCAACGGCACTTGCAATAAGCGGAATGGAAAGCGGTCGTTTTACCTTTGAGGGCTTTTTAAGTACAAATAAACCGAGTAGAAAAGAACATCTTGAGGAACTCAAAAACGAAACAAGAACTATGATTTTCTATGAAGCACCTCATAAGCTTAAAGCAACGCTTAAGGATATGTACTCTTATTTCGGTGACCGTGAAATTGCAGTAGTAAAAGAGCTTACTAAAATTCACGAAACAGTAATGCGGACAAGCCTTAAGGGTGCTATTGATTACTTTGATGTGGAAAACCCAAGAGGTGAGTATGTTCTTATTCTTGCAGGACGAGAAAAGACAAAAGAAAAACAACCTGTCACTTTAGAACAGGCTGTTTGTATTGCAAAAGAACTTGTGGATAAAGGTATAAGTGTAAACGAAGCAGCAAAAACTGTTGCTGCAGAAACGGGAATAAAAAAGAGTCTTATTTATAAAGAATTACTTTGATTGTTTGTTTGTAATTTTATAGGCTCTTGCAATTTCCTTTTCGATTATTCGTGTTGCTTCTTTAATAATTGTGTCCATTGTTCTCGGAAGCTGTTCGTTTCTTCTTGGCTTTGCATCACCTTCAAAAGTCATTGAATTTATAATGTTATCAATAGCTGTTGTTGTGAAATATGGTGCTAATTCTTTTCGTGCCAGTTCGTGATTTGGTACAGCTCCTTGCGACAGAGCAGAGAGATATACTTTGTAGATAATCAAAACGTAAATTGTTCTGATTTTGCTTGAATAGTTTCTTCCGTAAACGCCTAATCTGTCCATAAGATAAACTGATGAACGAAAAATGGTACTCATTCGCATTTCGCTGTCCTGAGGAAGCTCGTGTTCAACAAAAAGAGCATCGGACATCATTTTGTTTTCAGTAAGACCTAAAAGATAGTCGGTACTCACATCATAAAAGGTTGATGCACGACAAAGAAAATCAAGACCGCATTCACGGATGCCTTTTTCGTAATGAGAAAGCAAAGCCTGTGAAACGCCTAATTCAGTTGCGGCTTCTTTCTGGCTTAAGTTTTTTTCTTTACGAAGACTTACAAGTCTTGTTGAAACAGATGTACTCATAACAATGACTCCTTATACTCATAGTATAAGAATTATATAATAATTTCAACAATTTGTATATTGTGCGATTTTACAAATTTTCAGGAGATAAAATATGAAAACTTACCAAATTCATTTAATTCGTCATGCTGTTACAAAAGGTAATCTTGAAGGACGATATATAGGTCATACAGACGAATCCGTATGCGAAGAAGGTATGGCACAGCTTAAGGATATTATGGAAAATTATGGTGAATACCCTGAGGTTGATGCAGTTTTTTCAAGTCCTTTAAAAAGGTGTATTGAAACTGCAAAGGCAATTTATCCCGATAAAAATCCAATTATTCTTGATGATTTAAGAGAATATGATTTCGGTGAATTTGAGGGTAAAACTGCAGAGGAATTACAGGATGACGAGGATTTTGCTGAATGGCTCAGTGGTTCAAATCCGAACAAAGCAGCACCATTCGGTGACAGTCAGGTAAGATTCAACTACAGAATTTGTGACTGTTTTGAAAAAATCGTTGACGGTGTAATCCGTGCAGGAGCAAACAGTACTGCTGTATTTACACACGGTGGCGTTATTATGTCACTTATGCAGACTTATGCACTTCCTGAAGCACCAATGCACGAATGGTTGACACCATCTTGTTGTGGATACACAGTCCGTATTGACCCGTCAATCTGGTCACGAGGAATGAAAGTAGAGGCAATTGCGGAATGTCCTGTACAGCCTGAAAACTTTGAACACGAACTCTGGGATGTCTATGACCCTGAAAAAGACGAATTTGATGTTGCCTACTGGGAAAACGATGAAAATTTTCCTGATGAGCAATAAAATATTCCCATAATAACTATAAAATTTACATTGAACGATATTTTTTTCAATGATAAAATAAATATAACGAAAACATAAGGAGGTAAAAACTTATGAAAATGTCATTCCGTTGGTATGGCGAAAGTGACCCAATCTCATTGCAATACATTCGCCAGATTCCAAATATGAAAAGTATAGTCAGTGCTGTTTATGATGTAAAACCCGGTGAGGTTTGGCCTGAAGAGTCAATCGAAAAGATGGTAAAACAGTGCGAAGAAAACGGTCTTGTTTTTGATGTTGTTGAATCAATTCCTGTACACGAAAACATTAAACTCGGCAGAGATAATGTTGACGAGCTTTTAGAGGTTTATTGTGAAAATATTCGCCGTTGTGCAAAATACGGTGTTAAATGTGTAACATATAACTTTATGCCTGTTTTTGACTGGACTCGTACACAGCTTGATAAAGAAGCTGAGGATGGCTCAACAAGTCTTGTTATGTATTGGGAGCAGATGAAAGGTCTTGACCCGCTTAAGGATGATATTCATCTTCCCGGTTGGGATTCAAGCTACAGTCAGGAAGAGGTAAGAGAATTAATTTCTGCTTATGGTGAACTTGGTGAAGAAGGACTTTGGAAAAACCTTGAAAAATTCCTTAAAAAGGTTATTCCTGTTGCCGAAGAATGTGGCGTTAAAATGGCAATTCATCCTGATGACCCACCATATCCGATTTTTGGTATTCCAAGAATTATTACTTGCGAAGAAAATATCGACAGAATGTTAAAACTTGTTGATAGTGAAGCAAACAGTCTTTGCCTTTGCACCGGTTCATTAGGTTGTGCAAAATCAAATGATGTAGTAAAAATGATTAGAAAATACAGTGCAATGAACCGAATTGCGTTTATGCATATCAGAAATATTTTGATTATGGAAGACGGAAGCTTTGAAGAAAGCGGACATCTTTCAGATTGTGGCAGTCTTGATATGTATGAGGTAGTTAAAGCCCTTGTGGATACAGGCTTTGACGGATATGTTCGTCCTGACCACGGCAGAATGATTTGGGGCGAAACAGGAAAACCGGGCTATGGTCTTTTCGACAGAGCACTTGGTGCTACATATATAAACGGCTTGTTTGAAGCAGTTGAGAAAGGAAGTAAGTAAACATAATGGTACACGAGAATTTAAAAGGCAGAGTAGCAGTTGTTACAGGCGGTGGCGGTGTTCTTTGTGGTGATTTCGCAAAGACTCTTGCAAAACAGGGTGTTAAGGTTGCTGTTCTTGACTTGAATGAAGCTGCAGCACAGAAAGTTGCTGATGAAATAGTAGCTGATGGTGGCGTTGCTATTGCAGTAGGCTGTAATGTCCTTGAAAAAGAGAGCATGGAAAATGCCCGTGCAATTATCAATGAAAAGCTTGGTACTTGTGACATTCTTCTCAACGGTGCAGGCGGTAACAATCCCAAAGGCACAACAACAAAAGAAACTCTTGAAAAAATTGATTTAATTGAAAAAAATGATGATATAAAGACATTCTTTGACCTTGATGCAAGTGGAATTTCATTTGTATTTAACCTCAATTTCCTTGGAACACTTATTCCTACACAGGTTTTTGCCCGTGATATGGCTGAAAAGGAAAATACTTGTATCGTTATGGTAACATCAATGAATGCTTATCGTCCTCTTACAAAAATTCCTGCATATTCTGCGGCAAAAGCAGCAGTTAAGAACTTTACAGAATTTATGGCTGTTCATTTTGCTGATGTTGGTATCCGTGTAAATGCTATTGCACCGGGATTCTTCTCAACAAATCAGAATAAAACACTTCTATGGAATGAAGATGGTACACCAACTCCAAGAACAAACAAGATTCTGGGTGCAACACCTATGAAGAGATTTGGTGAAGCTCACGAGCTTTCAGGTGCATTATTATTCCTTTGTGATGAAGCATATTCAAGCTTTATCACAGGTACAAGCATTTGTGTTGACGGCGGTTTTTCTGCTTATAGTGGTGTATAATTTGGAGGTATAATTATGAATTTAAACCTTAGAAAAAAAGAAGATTGTATGTTTGATATGATTTCACTTGGTGAAATTATGCTTCGTCTTGACCCGGGTGAAGGCAGAATTAAAACTGCTCGTAATTTCCGTGCTTGGGAAGGTGGCGGTGAGTACAATGTTGCTCGTGGACTTCGTCGTTGCTTTGGTATGAAAACTGCAGTTGTAACTGCATTTGCAGATAACGAAGTTGGTCGTCTTCTCGAAGATTTTATTCTTCAAGGTGGCGTTGATACTTCTCTTATTAAATGGGTTAAGTATGACGGTATCGGCAGAACAGTAAGAAACGGTCTTAACTTTACTGAACGTGGCTACGGTATCCGTGGTGCTGTTGGTGTTTCCGACCGTGGCAATACAGCAATTTCACAGCTTAAAGCAGGTGACATTGACTGGGATTATATTTTCGGTACTCTCGGTGTTCGTTGGCTTCATACAGGTGGTATTTTCGCAGCACTTTCAGAGTCAACTGCAGAAGTTGCAATTGAAGCAGTTAAAACAGCAAAGAAATACGGTACAATCGTATCTTATGACCTCAACTATCGTCCATCACTTTGGAATGACATCGGCGGTAAAGCAAAGGCACAGGAAGTTAATAAGGAAATCGCAAAATATATTGACGTTATGATTGGTAACGAAGAAGATTTCACAGCTTGTCTTGGCTTTGAAATTGAAGGTAATGACGAAAACCTTAAGGAACTCAATATTGAGGGTTACTACAAGATGCTTGAAGAAGTTGTTAAGGTTTATCCTAACTTCAAGGTTATTGCAACAACTCTTCGTACAGTTAAAACTGCTACAGTTAATGACTGGTCAGCAATCTGTTATGCAGACGGTAAGGTTCATAAGGGACTTGAACTCCCCGGTCTTGAAATTCTTGACCGTGTTGGTGGTGGCGACTCATTCGCATCAGGTCTTATCTATGGTCTTATGACAACAGAAGATGCACAGACAGCAGTAAACTATGGTGTTGCTCACGGTGCACTTGCAATGACAACTCCGGGTGACACATCAATGGCTTCACTTAAGGAAGTTGAAAATATTGTCAAAGGCTCAGGCGCAAGAGTACAGAGATAATATAAATCCGCTCCCTCTCCGAGGGAGCTGTCTGCGAAGCAGACTGAGGGAGTAAAGAATATGTCACTACCATATAATAACAAACTAATCCCTTATGCTAAAGAACATCGTAAAAATGCAACACCTTGGGAAAGAAAATTATGGTATTATCTCCTGAAAGATTATCCTGTTCGTTTTCAAAGACAAAAAGTAATTGGCAACTTTATTGTTGATTTTTATTGTCACAAAGCGAAGTTAATAATTGAACTTGATGGTGGCGGTCATTTTTTTGAAGAACAAATGAATTATGACTATAAGCGAACGGTATTATTAGAAAAACATAACCTTAAAGTTTTAAGATTTACAAATCTTGAGATTGATAAAGAATTTTATGGGGTGTGCACTATTATTGATAAGGAAGTAAAGTCGAGAATCGATAATCGTTAACTCCCTTCGTCACGGCATAGCCGTGCCACCTCCCTCAAAGAGGGAGGGGAAAACTTTAATTTATTTGGAGATGTAATTATGGATAAAGAAAAAATTATTACCCGAATTCAGGACTGCGGTATTGTAGCCGTTGTCCGTGCAGAAACAGTTGACCAGGCTATCAGAATTACTGACGCTTGTATCGAAGGTGGCGTAGCTGCTATCGAGCTTACATTCACAGTTCCTCACGCTGATAAGGTTATCGAGGAACTTGCAAAGAGATACACACCTGAAGAAATCATCCTTGGTGCAGGTACTGTTCTTGATGCAGCAACAGCAAGAATTGCTATGCTTTCAGGTGCAGAATATATCGTTAGCCCTGCTCTTGACCTTGAAACACTTAAACTTTGTAATCGCTACAGAGTTCCTATGATGCCAGGTATTATGACAGTTCGTGAAGGTCTTCTTGCTATGGAAAACGGTGCAGATATTCTTAAAGTTTTCCCTGCTGACCTTTTCGGACCAAAGATTATCAAGGATATCAAGGGTCCAATCCCTTATGCTAAGATGATGCCGACAGGTGGCGTTGATGCTGACAATGTTGGTGAATGGATTAAAGCAGGTGCTGTTGCAGTTGGCGCAGGTTCATCACTTACAGCAGGTGCAAAGACAGGCGACTACAAGAAGATTACTGAAACAGGTAAGCGTTTTGTAGAAAATATTAAGATTGCTCGTGCAGAGTTGGCGAACAAATAAATTCAGATATTTAATGTAAGGCGGGGGCTTGCTCCCGCCGATATTTTTTTCTTGACACAAATAACAAAAATGTCTAAAATATTTAAAAAATGTTCATAGCAAGTTCATTTTTTTGGATAATAATGGATATATAAAACTATTAGGGGGCTTTAAAATATGAAAAAAGTTATTTCTTGCTTACTTGTTTGTGTTTTGTTAGTGTCGGTATTTTTTGTGGGATGCCAGAAAGACAATAAAGTGCAATATGACGGAACAAAAATAGCATTATCCGACAATGAAATAACCGTTGATGGTGAAAAAATCACAAATGATGATACTCAGGCTGTATATTCAGCAAATGACATTGTTTTCTACCTTGAGGGTCTGGATTTCAAATATGGTGAAGGCACAAAGGAAGAGGAACATTCACAGGCTGAAGCAGATAAGCATACAGTTGTTCATATTACAAAACCCGGTCAGTATGTACTTTCAGGTGACTTGTCAGCAGGGCAGGTTGCAGTTGATTTAGGTGAAGAGGCTGAAAAAGACCCCAATGCAGTTGTAACGCTTATTCTTAACGATGTTGATATTACTTGTACAGTTGCTCCTGCAGTTATTTTCTATAATGTTTATGAATGTGGCGCCAGTGATGAAGAAACTGCAACAAAGGATGTTGACACAAGCAAAGCAGGGGCTAATGTAATTATTGCAGACGGTACTGAAAACAATATAAATGGTTCTCACGTTGCAAAAATTTACAAATCCTACGAATTGAATGAAGAGGGCACAGAGGTTGTTGACAGTAAAAAGCTTCATAAATATGACGCAGCATTTTATTCAAAGAAAACAATGAATGTGAATGGTGGCGAAAAGGGTGACGGCACTCTTAATATTACTGCCGACAACGAAGGTCTTGACAGTGAATTACACCTTACAATCAATGGCGGCAACATAAATATTGAGTCAGGAAATGACGGAATCAACACAAACGAGGATAATGTTTCCGTAACAACAATCAATGGCGGTACTCTTAATATTCTTGTTACGGGTAGTACAGGTGAGGGTGACGGAATCGACTCAAACGGTTGGCTTGTAATCAATGGCGGTAATGTGAATTGTACTGCTTGTGGTATAAGCGGTGATGCAGGTATCGACTCTGATAAAGGCATTTACATCAATGGTGGCTCAGTTGTAGCATCAGGCAATATGCTTGACCGAATGGCAGGTGGCGACCAGACTTATGTTGTGTTTAATTTTGCATCAAAGCAGAAAGGCGGAAGCACATATACACTTAAAAACAGTGACGGAAAAGAAATCGGCAATTATAAGCCTGTAAACGATTTCACATATCTTATTATTGCAGGTACTCAACTTGCAGAAGGTGAATATTCATTATTAAAGGACGGAAAAGAGATTTCTGTTGCCACAATGTCACAAGGTGGACAGATGCAAAGACCTGACAATATGGAAATGCCTGACGGTGAAAGACCTGAAATGCCTGAGGGCTTTGAACCTCCTGAAAATATGGGTGAAAGACCACAGAAGCCTGACGATATGGGTGAAAGACCTGAAATGCCTGAAGGTGTTGAACCACCTGGGGGTATGGAGGATATGACTCATCCTGAGGGAATGATGGGTGGAAAAGGGCCAATGAATGGTATACAGAATATGGAAAATCTTTCCACAACATTTACAATCAAAAAAGGTGAAAATCAAATTTTTGTGGCATCCGAAGAAAATATGAAAGCAGAATAAAGTATAATAACGACGGCTTTGATTCCGTCGTTATTTTTTTGTTGCAATATTACCGATATAATGGTAAAATATTTTTAACTATAATGAAAAGGTGGTGCATTATGAAGAGAATCGCAAGAAATATATTATCAGTTCTAATAGCAATTTCCGTCTTTGTATGCACTATCCCTGTAAGCGCCTTGACAAGTGGCGATTTTACGTATGAAATAATTAATGGCGAAGCCGTAATCACGAAGTATAACGGTATTGCAACCGAGGTTACCGTCCCTGCCACAATTGACGGATATACGGTGTTTGGAATAGGTGAGTCAGCATTTAAGGACAATACAGCTATTATAGCAGTTACGGTTGAAACGGGTGTTAAGTCCGTTGGTGCATCAGCCTTTGAAAACTGTATAAGCCTTGCCACCATTTCGCTTCCCTCAACAATTATGTTCTTTGGTGAAAATGCAATTTATAATACTGCATATTATAACGACAAAAGCAACTGGAAAGTGAAAATTGACAGTTCTGTTAATGACGATACGATACCTTGGGAGGATATTATCGCGAACGGACTTGAATATCTTTACCTTGGGAAAATACTTGTTAAAATATCCTATGAGGGCTCGTATTCAATAAAATACGGTACAACGGTAATTGCTGACGGTGCTTTTGCAGGATGTGGTGCAAATCAGGTTACATTGGCAAGTCAGGTAGCAACAATTGGTAACAATGCTTTTAAGGATTGTCATAATCTTACACAGATTAGATTTTCAAATAATACTGAATATATAGGGAAATCAGCATTTGAGAACTGTACATCTCTTGTAAACATTACCTTACCTGAAAAGGATATTCAGATGTATGCAAGTGCGTTCTACAACACAGGATATTATAATAATTCAGAAAATTGGAATAACGGTGTCCTTTATTATGGCACTATTGCTATAGGCACTGATGATAATATTACAAAAACAGAAATTGCAGAGGGTACAACAAAAATTATTGCAGAGGTGTTAGGTGATAAAAATGCAATTATTCCTACTTCTGTAACAGATATTTCACCTGAAGCATTTACTGATAAAGAAAAGGTCACAATTTATGGTTATAGCGGTACTTACGCACAGGAATATGCCACAACATATAACATAAAGTTCATTGACCTGAATGCACTTACCAAAGGTGATGTGGACTTTGACGGAGATATAGACAGAGATGACTACAAAATTCTTTCTGATATTGCAACCTTGAAAATGCAGGAAAATGAAGATATTTTCCTTGTAGGTGATATGGATGATGACGGAGCAATTGACGGAATTGATGTGATTATCCTCGATTTGATGCTTGCCGATATGCCACCATCAAGGCTTAAAGGTGATGCTGACGGCGACGGTGATGTTGACTGGGATGACTACGATTTGCTTGTTGCAATTTCACAGACAAGAGCAAGAGTCACAGACAATATTATGTTCACTCGTTGCGATTTGAATGAAGACGGTGCGGTTGACAGCTTTGATGCACTTTATCTTGACTTATCGCTAAAAAATATAGTTCCTTTAATATAAAAAAATAACGCTTGGAGATAAAACTCTAAGCGTTTTCTTTTGCCATAATGTATTTTACAACACTATTGTTGTTGTTTGTACCGATAACAACATCGGCAATTTCTTTTACTTGTGGTACTGCGTTTTCGACTGCAACAGCAGTATCAGCACCTTTAAGCATTATAATGTCGTTAAGATTATCTCCAAAAGCTGTGATTTCATCTGCATTTATGATTTTTGAAACCTCTTTTGCACCGTTTGCTTTTGATGCTGTATGAGAATAAATTTCAATAAGCCAATCGTCAGAATAACTGTCTTTGTAATAGGCAAAGTCGATTTCAGGTATTGATTTTAGTTTTTCAACAACATCATCGAGAAATTCGGGTAATGCGTAGTAGTTTACATAAACAGGATGCTGACCTTTTTCTATTTTTGTAAGGTCATCTGTCTGTGTGAATCTTCCGTCAAGCAAGTTTACTCTTTCGTTATAGAAGTCTTTCATACCATCGTTGTCAAATTCAGTATATTTTATGGAAAGCTTGTAATTATCACTATAAAGGAACATAAACGGATGAAGATTTTTCTCATAAAAACAATCGAGAACTTTTTGCAAGACAGAGTGTTCTATTTCGTGATACTTTACTGCCTTTTTCGTTTCAGTATCATAAACGAAAACACCATTCATAAGTACAATTGGAGCAGCAAAGTGAACACCGTCGAGAATAGGCATAGCACTTACCATACTTCTTGCTGTTGCAACAGAAAAAGGAATACCTTTTTTGTAAAATTCATTCAATTCTTCTTTTGTTAACTCACTCATTTTGCCATTGCTTTGCAAAAGAGTTCCGTCCATATCGCTGATGTAAAGTGTTTTCATAAAAACCTCTTTAAAATGGTAGGGCGGGGTCTTGACCCCGCCGTTAATTATTATTTAAGCAATGACACTACAAGGTCGCCCATCTCAGTTGTTGTAACCTTCTTAAAGCCATCCTCATAAATATCTGGTGTACGAGCAATTTTAAGTGCTTCGTTTACTGCATCTTCAATTGATTTTGCAGCATCCTTTTCATCAAATGAATACTGAAGCATCATTGTTGCTGAAAGAATTGTTGCAAGTGGGTTTGCTTTCTGCTGACCTGCAATATCAGGAGCTGAACCGTGAATCGGCTCATAAAGTCCCATTTTACCTGTTGCAAGTGAAGCAGATGCGAGCATACCAATTGAACCGCTAATCATTGAAGCCTCGTCAGAAAGAATATCACCGAAAATGTTTGAAGTAACGATAACGTCAAACTGACCCGGATTACGAACTAACTGCATTGCACAGTTGTCAACATACATATGATTAAGCTCAACTTCAGGATATTCAGCAGACATCTTAATAACAGTTTCTCTCCAGAGTCTTGAGCTTTCGAGAACATTAGCCTTGTCAACGCTTGTAAGCTTCTTGTTACGCTTCATAGCCATTTCATAAGCAGTTCTTGCGATTCTTTCGATTTCAGGAACTGAATACATTTCTGTATCGTAAGCAGCAGGGTTGCCGTCAACTTCTTTTCTGCCACGCTCACCGAAATAGATACCGCCTGTAAGTTCACGGACAATCATAATATCAAGTCCGTCACCGATAATACTGTCTTTGATAGGTGATGCAGATTTAAGTGGTTCAAAAATCTTTGCAGGACGAAGGTTTGCATAAAGTCCCAATGCACCACGGATGCCTAAAAGACCTGCTTCGGGACGCTGCTTGCCCGGGAGAGTGTCCCATTTTGGCCCGCCAACTGCGCCAAGGAATACACAGTCAGCAGCTTTGCAAGCATCGACAGTTTCCTGTGGAAGCGGTTCGCCTTTTGCATCAATAGCACAACCGCCCATAAGCTTGTAATCATAATTGAATTTGAATCCGTATTTTTCACCTGTTGCATCAAGCACTTTTAATGCTTCGTCAACGATTTCAGGACCGATTCCGTCTCCTTTTAATACTACAATATTATATTCTTTCATATTACTTCTCCTCCCTTACTACATTTGGCATACAACGATTAACTGCACAAAGGATACCCTTGATAGATGCATAGTTGATATTGTGTGAAATACCGATACCGAATACATCCTTGCCCTGTGGGTCTGTGATGTGGATATAGCTGACAGCCTTTGAGTCAGAACCAACTGAAACAGCGTGTTCTGAATAGTCGATAAAGTGATAGTCGCCAAGACCGATTGTGTTCATAGCCTGACAGAATGCACCGATAGGACCTGCTGCAATACCTTCAATCTGCTGTGGTTCATTACCATTATACTGAACAGTACCAACAAAATGTACTCTTGACTGTTCTTCTCCATGTTCTCTTTCTTCAAAGAATTTGTAACTGAGAAGTTTGTATGGACCTGTAACATTGAGGTATTCCTGCTGGAAGAGTGTATAAACTTCTTCTTTTGCAAGTTCCTTTCCTTTTTCGTCACAGACCTTCTGAACAATTTTTGAGAATTCAGGATGCATAGCCTTTGGCATATTGTATCCGAACTCTGCCATAATATATGCAACGCCACCCTTACCTGACTGACTGTTGATACGGATAATCGGTTCATATTCACGACCAACGTCTGCTGGGTCAATAGGCAGATACGGAACTTCCCAATATTCTGTTCCGCTTGTTCGCATATATTCTTTACCCTTATTGATAGCATCCTGATGTGAGCCTGAGAATGCAGTGAAAACAAGCTCGCCACCGTAAGGTTTTCTTGGGTCAACAGGCATCTTTGTTGTTCTCTCAAACATTTCCTTAATATCGTTCATCTGAGAGAAATCAAGCATAGGGTCAATACCCTGTGTGTACATATTAAGTGCAAGTGTAACAATGTCAACGTTACCTGTTCTTTCACCGTTACCGAAAAGTGTACCCTCAATTCTGTCTGCACCTGCTAAAAGACCAAGTTCAGCAGCAGCAACAGCAGTACCTCTGTCGTTATGAGGATGCAAGCTGATAATTGCATTTTCACGATTTTTAAGATTTCTGCAGAAATATTCAATCTGGTCAGCATATCCGTTTGGAGTGCTGCCCTCAACAGTTGCAGGAAGATTAAGAATAATCTTGTTATTTTCATTGATGTCAAGTGCTTCCATAACCTTTTCGCAAATAAGAACAGCATTGTCCATTTCTGTACCTGAAAAGCTTTCAGGTGAATATTCGTAACGGATGTTCACGTCTTTTTGTGATTTAAGCTCATCAGTAAGCTCTTTGATGAGTTTAGCACCCTGAATAGCAATATCAATAACGCCATCCATATCCTTTTTGAAAACAACTTTTCTCTGAAGAGTTGAAGTTGAATTGTAGAAATGAATGATTACATTTTTAGCACCATCAATAGCCTCAAAAGTTTTTCTGATAAGATGCTCACGGCTCTGTACAAGCACCTGAATTGTAACATCGTCAGGAATTAAATTCTTCTCAATAAGTGTACGAAGAATTTCATATTCAGTTTCGGAAGCTGATGGGAAACCAACTTCAATTTCCTTAAAACCGATATTGATAAGTGTCTTGAAATATTCGATTTTTTCCTGAAGATTCATTGGGTCAATAAGAGCCTGATTACCGTCACGAAGGTCAACTGAGCACCATACAGGTGGCTTTTCAATCGCCTTTGACGGCCACTGTCTGTCAGGAATGTTAATTGGTGTAAAAGGAATGTACTTTTTGCAACCTTGTTTCATAATTTTTACCTCCAAATAAAAAAATCGCCCCACTATCAAAGTTAGTTGATAGGGACGACGGAAAAATCTATCGTGGTACCACCCTAATTCATCGGTAAAAACCGACCTTAGCGACCTCAAGCAAGGTCCGACTTGATAACGGTGTCAACCGTCACGAGCTATGATTTCACCCGTGCAACTCCGAAATGAGCTATACACATAATCACTGTGTTGCCTTGCACCAAACGGCAACTCTCTGAAAGCAAGTGAGTTATGTCTTATTTTCTTCACTGTTTTTGTAAGGTGCTGTCAAAAACCATATTTGGTTTAACTCATCTCACCTTAAGGGCTATTTGATTTGTTTTATATTGTATAGTATTTTTTTATTTTTGTCAATATACAAAGTTTAAATCACTAAAATCTTTTATACTATTGTAATTTATGAGTAAAAAGGGTAAAATTATACATAAGGAAGTGAAAATGTCTATGAAGAGTCTAAAATATCCTGTTGTCTTCGTTCACGGAATGTTTGGTTGGGGAGAAGATGTTGCTTTTAACAAGGTTATACCATATTGGGGAATTACCAGCGGAAGTATAACAAAATATTTACGAAAGAAAAATATAGAATGTTATTCTGTGTCTGTTGGTCCTGCTTCAAGCGCCTGGGACCAGGCATGTGAACTTTATGCACAGCTTACAGGTACAACTGTCGATTACGGAAAGGCTCATTCTGAAAAGCATAATCATAAGCAGTTCGGCAGACAATTTACAAAAAGTGTTTTTGACGGTTGGAGTGAGGATAAAAAAGTTCATCTGGTCGGTCACAGCTTTGGCGGAACTTGTATCCGTATGCTCTGTCACTTGCTTGAAAATGGTGCACCTGAAGAGGTGGAGGCAAGTGGGGACAAGGTTTCTGACCTTTTTAAAGGCGGAAAAGGTAAATTGGTTGTAAGTATAACTGCACTTTGCTCACCTATGTGAGATATTGACACATACAAGGCTTTTCAGGAGAAAAATTTCATTCCGATTATTCAAAAAGGAATGTCCTCATATACAGGTACATTTGGTCGGTCTCTTCTTAACGGAAAAGTAGTTGATTTTAAGCTTGAACAATTCGGACTGACAAACACTCCGGGTAAAAGGGATGCAGATAATAAAAAAGAGGCAAAGGAAAGATTTATCAATTCCAATGATAACATTGTTTATGATTTGTCACCCGAAGGTATTAAGAAAATAAACGACAGAATTGAAATTGTACCTGATGTTTACTATTTTTCATATCCGTTCAATGCTATGGAATACAGCGAAAAGAAGCAACGCGATGCAATAACACACACCCATTTTATCGGTCTTCGATATTCTGCATATCTTTTAATGAAATATTCCCATAAAAACGGTGTTTATGTGGGCAACGGACAGGATGGACTTGTAAATGTTTCGGCAGCAACTAATCCTCCTGACGAGCCTTTCGTATTCTTTAATGAGAATTTCAGTAAAGGTATTTGGAATGTGATGCCTGTACAAGCAGGTGACCACGGCACACCCGTGGGCTTGTTTGTAAAGAAAGAATACACGCATAATTTTTATGATAATTTTGCTATATTGCTTAAAAAGGTGGAACAGAAAGAAGGTTAATACCAATAAAATTAAATAAATTGTTGATTTTAAGGTGAAAAAGTGATTTAATATATCTATAAAATTTTGGGAGATGAAAATATGGACTTTAAAGAAAGTACAGGTTTGTACTTGATTGCAGGTGGCGTAATCCTTTTTGTTCTTGCACAATCTATTTTCTTTCTTGTAAAAGCTTGGAAACAGGGTAAGGTTTTAGGTATTGACAAAAAAAGATTGCTTAACGCTGTTACATCAAGTGCACTTTTTACAATTCCATCAGCGTTATCTATTTTGGCAACGGTTATTGCTCTGGCACCATCATTGGGCTTGGTAATTCCTTGGGTAAGACTTTCAGTTCTTGGAAATCTTATGTATGAGACTACAGCAGCTGAAAATGCTATGGAAGGTCTTGGTCATGCCGGTGGCACAGCAGTAGAGGTTACTGACCCTGCAGTTTTTGCAGGAATTGCTTGGGTTATGACTCTTGGTATCTGCTTCTCACTTGTTTTGTTACCATTCGTTGCAAAGCCTTTACATAAAAAGATGCTCAGCTTAGGTAAAAAAGATGAAGCAAAAGAAGAAACAGGCGAAAAGAAAGAAAAGAAGTCAGGCGGTATCGGAGGCTTTATCGACCTTTTAACACCTGCTGTTTTCATCGGCCTTATCGGTGCTTTTATTGCTCGTGCTATTGCAGGTGCAGGTAAACCTGAAATCTTTGGCGACGGTGCCGGTGTCCTTTCAGTAATCACATTGATTGTTGCTGTTGTAGTATCTTTGGTTTTTGAAGTTGTTGCTAAGAAATGCAAACTCACTTGGCTTGAGCCATTTGTTATGCCAATCGGTATGATTGTGGCTATGGTTGTTGCAGTTATTATGTACAACGTATTGCCACCTGAACTTGCAATTATGGAATGGAGGGGTTAATTATGAGTAAAAAGAAAAATGTTGAAAAATCATATTTTGACCGTGTCCATACCTGGGGCAGAATTTCAAGTATTACTGCTCTGTGTGCACTTCTTATGTTTCCATTGGGAATTTGCTTGTATTTGAATGTATGGCCATCATTCAACGGTGTTATGAGTGGACTTTTAAAACTTATTCCACTTTATTGGTCACTTGCTGTTGTTGAAGTTTTATTCTATACACCAATGCTTGGTGCCGGTGGTACATACCTTTCATTTGTAACAGGTAACATCACAAACCTTAAGCTTCCTTGTGCTATTAATGCTATGGAAGGTGCAAAAGTTAAGGCAAATAGTGAAGAAGGCGAAGTTATTTCAACAATTGCTATTGCAACATCTTCAATTGTAACAACAGTTGTTATGGCTGTTGGTGTATTGGTCTTCAGACCATTCCTCGACGATTTTACAAACAACGAACTCTTAAAGCCTGCATTTGCACAGGTACTTCCTGCACTTTTTGGTGCTTTGGGAGCAGGATATTTCTTAAAGCATTGGAAGATTTCAATTGTTCCGATTTTGGTAATGGTTATTATTCTTTTCTTTGCACCGACAATGGGTGCAAGCACATTGCTCTTCCCCGGTATTATTGCATCAGTTGTAGGAGCATTTGTTATGTGGAAGTTAAAGATTGTTAAATAATTGAATTTAATGTCAGTCCGTTAGCCATTTGGTTGACGGACTTTTTTTGTTAAAATATACAGAAAAATATGGTTATTTTTTACTTGTAAAACATTGATTTTGCGTGTGTAAAGTGGTAAAATGAATTGATTATAACAAAATGGATTGGAGTGTGCTTTTATGGCGTTAGTTCCAATGAAAAAACTCCTCGAAAATGCTGAAAAAAATAATATTGCAGTAGGCGCTTTCAGTGTGGGAAATATGGAAATGGTTATGGGTGCTGTGGCTGCTGCTGAAGAACTCAATATGCCGATTATTCTTCAGATTGCAGAGTGCAGACTTAAAAATTCACCGCTTGAGCTTATGGGTCCTATGATGATTTCTGCAGCAAAAAATTCAAAGGTTGAAATTGCAGTTCATCTTGACCACGGTCTTAGGATTGAAACAGTTGAAAAGGCTCTTAAAATGGGCTTTACATCAGTAATGTTTGATGGCTCAACACTTCCTTTGGAAGAAAACATCAAGTCTGTAAAAAAAGTTCGGGAAATGGCTGATGAATACGGTGCAACTGTCGAGGCAGAACTTGGTGTTGTCGGCGGTAATGAGGGTGACGGTGCAGCACACGAAATTCTTTGTACAAATCCTGAGGATGCAAAGCTTTTCTGCGATGAAACAGGTGTTGATGCATTGGCTGTTGCGATTGGTAATGCACACGGAAACTATCCTGTGCTTCCAAATCTTCGTTTTGATGTTCTTGATGATATTAACAAGCTTGCCCCTACACCACTTGTTCTTCATGGTGGAACAGGAATTACAGACGAAATGTTCCAACAGGCAATTATGCTCGGTGTCCGAAAGGTAAATATTGCTACGGCAAGCTTTGATAACCTTGCAAAATATGCTCAGGACTACTGTACTGCTAAAGAAAAAGCAAATTATTTTGAACTCAGCAGTAAAATGGTAGAGGGCGTTTATGAAAATGTAAAAAGACACATTAAGGTGTTTAGTTTTATGGAGAGATGATTATGAAGTATATTGAATTTGATAACAGTAAGGAATTTGATTTAATTCTTTTAGGCAGAGTTGCAGTTGACTTGAATCCCGTTGACTACTATTGTCCGCTTAATGAAAGTACAACTTTTAAGAGATACCTTGGTGGCTCACCGGCAAATATTGCAGTTGGTCTTGCTCGTCTTGGTAAAAAATGCGGTTTCTTTGCAAGGGTATCTGATGACCAGCTCGGTACCTTCGTAACAGATTATTTTGATAATGAGGGAATTGACACTTCTCACATCAAGCGTTGCGAAAATGGTGAAAAAATCGGTCTTACATTTACAGAAATCAAGTCAGAAACAGAAAGCTCAATCGTTATGTATCGTAACGAAGCTGCAGATTTGAAATTAGATGTTGCTGATATTGATGAAGATTATATCAACAAGGCAAAAGCAATATTGATTTCCGGTACTGCACTTGCAGAAAGTCCGTCAAGAGAAGCAGCACTTAAGGCTGTGGCACTTGCAAAGAAAAATGGTGTGCCGATTATCTTTGATATTGACTATCGTGCATACAACTGGAAAAACAGCGATGAAATTGCGATTTACTATTCATCAGTTGCTCGTGAAGCAGATATTATCCTTGGCTCTCGTGAGGAATATGACCTTACAGAAAAGTTCATTAAGCAGGGTATGACAGATAAGGAAACTGCTGCATATTGGCACTCACAGAATGCAAAAATTGTAATTATTAAGCACGGTAAAGAAGGTTCAACTGCTTACACTAACGATGGCGAAAGCTTCTCAATCAAACCATTCCCTGTAAAACTTCTCAAGTCTTTCGGTGGTGGAGACGGTTATGCATCAGCATTCCTCTATGGCATATTTGAAGGTTGGGAAATCATTGATGCTCTCGAATTCGGTTCAGCATCAGCAGCAATGCTCGTTGCTTCTCACGCTTGTTCACAGGATATGCCAACAGTAGATGCAGTAAAAGAGTTCATCAAAAAGGAAAAAGAAGAATACGGCGAAATGATAGCTCGTGCCTAATATTTGGTGACAGAAATGATTAAGAAATTATTAAAAAACAAAATCATAAAAAGTATTATAATTGCGGTTTTATGTGTTTGTTTGCTCGGTGGGGTAGCTGTAGTCGGCATTAATGCCTATATGATTTCTTATGTTGAAGATTATATTTTAACTGTTGATGATTTGAAAAATGACAGTTTTGATTGCATAATGGTGCTGGGTGCAGGACTTTGGGACGGTGAGCCGTCACCAATGCTTCAGGAACGACTTGATTTTGGTTTTATTGCCTATGAAACAGGTTGTTCTGATAAAATGCTTATGAGTGGGGACCATGGCCGTGAGGAATACGACGAAGTCAATAAAATGAAAGATGTTGCCGTTGAAAAAGGTGTTCCTGCCGATAACATTTTTATGGATCACGCAGGTTTTTCAACCTATGAATCAATGTATCGTGCAAGAGATGTTTTTCAGGTTGAAAGAATGGTAATTGTAACGCAGGAGTATCATTTGTATCGTGCTGTGTATAACGCAAGAAAACTTGGTATTGATGCCTATGGTTTTGCAGCAGACAGATTGAATTATCCGGTTTATAACGATATAAGAGAGGCTCTGGCTCGAACAAAAGATTTTTTCTATTGTATTATTCAGCCTGAACCGACATATTTAGGCGATGCAATACCGATTAGTTCAAGTGGCTCATTAACAGATGATAAAGTAAGAGTATAAATTATTTTGCTCCCTCTTTGAGGGAGGAAAATATAGATAGGTGATTATATGTACGAAAATCCAAAATTTAACGAAAACAACGAAAAAATCCTTTGTGAGATGAACGGCAAAAATGCTGATATGCTCATGAACATCAAAACAAAGGTGTTAAAAGCAGGTGAGTCTGTTACAGTTTGTGACGAGAACAATGAAACTGCAATTCTTTTGCTTTCAGGTGATGTTGAATATTCGTTCGACGGAAAAACTGAAAATGCAAAGCGTGAAAATCAGTTTATTGACAGACCATACTGTGTTCATTTCTCAAAAAATAATGAGGTAACAGTTTCTGCAAATGCAGATTCAAGAATTCTCATTCAGCAGACAGACAATGACAACGATTTCGGATTTGTATGGTACAGTCCGGATAATGTAATTTTACAGGAATTTGGTAAAGACCAGTGGAACGGTACTGCTCACAGACAGGTTCTTACACTTTTTGACTACGAAAATGCACCATATTCAAATATGGTACTTGGTGAGGTTATCCACAAACCGGGATGTTGGTCAAGTTATCCGCCACATTATCATCCACAGCCTGAAGTTTATTACTATGAATTCGATAAACCACAGGGTTTTGGCGTAGGTTTTAACGGTGATGATTGCTACAAAGTAGAGGACCAGGGTGTTCTTTGTATTACACCAATGAAAACACACCAGCAGGTTGCAGCCCCCGGTTACTCAATGTGCTATGTATGGATGATTAGACATCTCGATGGTGACCCTTGGATTAAAACAAGAATTGACGACCCAAAACATAAGTGGTTGTTAGATGTATAAACAAACTACCTTTTAAACAGGAGATGATATTATGGCAAAAATGACAATGGCTCAGGCACTTGTTAAGTTCCTTGACAATCAGTATGTGTCTTTTGACGGCGTTGAAACAAAATTCGTTGACGGAATCTTTACTGTTTTCGGTCACGGTATTGTTTTAGGCCTTGGTGAAGCACTTGATTCTGATAAGGGCGGACTCAGAGTGTATCAGGGCAAAAATGAGCAAGGTCAGGCACATGTTGCTACTGCCTTTGCAAAGATGAACAACAGAAGAAAGATTATTGCTTGTGCATCTTCAATCGGCCCAGGTGCTGCGAATATGATTACTGCTGCTGCAACTGCAACAGTTAATAATGTTCCGCTTCTTTTATTCCCTGCTGACACATTTTCAACTCGTCAGCCTGACCCTGTACTTCAACAGTTTGAGCAGGTTAATTCACTTGCAACAACTACAAACGATGCTTACAAGGCAGTAACAAGATATTGGGACAGAATTCAGCGTCCGGAACAGTTGATGTCAGCGATGATTAACGCTATGCGTGTTCTTACTGATACTGCAGATACAGGTGCTGTTGCAATCTGTCTTTGTCAGGATGTTGAGGGTGAAAGCTACGATTATCCTGATTCATTCTTCGCAAAACGAGTACATAAAATTGTTCGTATGCCTGTTGCAACTGAAGAATTAGAAGATGTTCTCAAAGTTGTTAAGAATGCGAAAAAACCACTCGTAATTTGTGGCGGTGGTGTTCGTTATTCAGAAGCAGGTGAAGCACTTGAAAAGTTCTGTGCAGAATTCAATATTCCTTTTGCAGAAACACAGAGTGGTAAAACTGCTTGCCTTTCATCAGATAAATATAACCTTGGTGGTCTTGGTGTTACAGGTAACTCATCAGGTAATGTGATTGCAAAGGATGCAGACGTTGTAATCGGTATCGGTACTCGTTTCTCTGACTTTACAACTGCTTCAAAATCACTTTTCAAAGATGATGTTAAGATGGTTACAATCAACACATCTCGTTTTGATGCATATAAGCTTGATGCAACAAAGATGGTTGCTGACGCAAAGCTTGGTATTATTGCTCTTGGTGACGAGCTTCGCAAAGCAGGTTATAAATCATCATACACAACTGAAATTCAGGGTGCAAAAGACGGTTGGGACAAGGAAATGGAATTCCTTGCAAACTATAAATATGACGAAAACTTCAAGCCTCTTATTGCTGCTCGTGATGAAAAGACAATCCCTGAATTTGTTGAGAAAATCGGTGGTGTGATTACACAGACAGCTGCTTTGGCACTTATCCGTAAACTTATTCCTGCTGATGCTCTCTGTACAGGTGCTGCAGGTTCACTCCCTGGTTGTTTACAGAGAATGTGGACTTCAGACAGCCGTTATTCATACAATATGGAATACGGTTATTCATGTATGGGTTATGAAATTGCAGGTGCACTTGGTAGCAAGATGGCACATCCTGAATGTGAATCTTATGCTATGTGCGGTGACGGTAGCTACTTAATGCTTCATTCTGAACTTGTGACATCAATTCAGGAAAAACAGAAAATCAATGTTCTTCTTTTTGATAACAGCGGTTTCGGTTGTATTAATAACCTTGAAATGTCAAACGGTATCGGAAATCTTGCAACAGAATTCCGTTACAGAGATGATAACGGTGATTTGCTCGGTGACCTTATTCCAATTGACTTTGCAAAAAACGCAGAAGCTTATGGCTGTAAGACATATACAGCAAAGACTATGGAAGAGCTGGAATTTGCTCTTATCGATTCACAGAAACAGACAGTTTCAACTCTTATCGATATTAAAGTGCTTCCAAAATCAATGACAGACGGTTACGGTGCTTGGTGGCACACAGGTGTTCCGTCAGTCTCAAAAAATGAAAAAGTAAATAATGCCTTCGCAGAGAAGGAAGCAAATAAAAATAAAGCAAGGAGATACTAATATGCTTGACAAAAATAAAGTAAAACTCGGTATTGCACCTATCGCTTGGACAAATGATGATATGCCTGACCTTGGTGCAGAAAACACATTTGAACAGTGCATTTCTGAAATGGCACTTGCAGGTTTCACAGGTTGTGAAGTTGGTAACAAGTATCCAAGAGATACAAAGGTACTTAAAAAAGCACTTGAACTTCGTGGTATGCAGATTTGCAACGCTTGGTTCTCAAGTTTCCTTATAACAAAACCTTATGAAGAAGTTGAAAAGGATTTTATTGAGCACATTACATTCCTTAAGGAAATGGGTGCAAAGGTTGTTGGTATCTCTGAACAGGGACACTCAATTCAGGGCACAGACCTCTCAATTTTTGATGACAAATATGTTATGAATGACGAAGAATGGGATATGCTCTGCACAGGTATCAATAAGCTTGGCAAGGTTGCAAAGGATATGGGAATCGCTCTCTGTTTCCACCATCATATGGGTACAGTTGTTCAGACAGCTGCTGAAATTGACAGAATGATGGAAAACACAGACCCTGAACTTTTCGGTCTTCTTTTCGACACAGGTCACCTTGCATATTGTGGTGAGGATTATATGGCAGTTCTCAAGAAGTATGCAAAGAGAATCCGTCACGTACATCTCAAGGATATCCGTCCTGATGTTGTGGCAAAGGTTAAGGCTGAAAAAATGAGCTTCTTGCAGGGCGTTCGTGCAGGTGCATTCACAGTTCCCGGTGATGGCGTAATTGATTTCAAACCTGTATTTGATGTTCTTGAAGAAACAGGATATGAGGGATATGTTCTCGTTGAAGCTGAACAGGACCCTGCAATTGCAAATCCGTTTGAGTATGCACTCAAAGCTCGTAAATACATCAACGAAGTTTCTGGACTTTAATTTGTGCTAATTTTCCGTGATACTGCGTTACGCCAACTCGAAATATCCGCATATTCCTTCGTTGCCGTGCCTTGTCTAACGAAAAATTATCTACAAATTGTAAAAAGGTTATTTGTGTAGGGGACGATGCCTACATCGTCCCGTTATCAAAAATATAAACAATCCAATAAGAATTGTAAATAATCCTAAAAGGAGAAAATAAATATGGCAGTAGAAAAATTACAGTATTTCGTGAACGGTCAGTTCAAAGACTCAAAAACTGATGTCTGGTATGACCTTCACAATCCAAGCACAGGTGAAGTTGTAGGACAGGCACCTTGCTGTACAAATGATGAAGTTCTTGAAGCAATCGAGGCTGCAAAGGCAGCATATCCGGGATGGCGTGCAACTCCTGCAATAAAGAGAGCACAGATTCTTTATAAAATCCGTGAGCTTATTATCCGTGATATGGAAGAGCTTACAATGTGTGTTGCTTGCGAAAACGGTAAGGTTTGGGGCGAAGCAGAGGGCGACGTTCTCAAGGCAAAAGAAGGTACAGAGCTTGCAACTCAGGTTCCTTCACTTATGATGGGCGAAAGCCTTATGGATGCTTCATCAGGTTATGATACAGTTAAGTATCGTGAACCTCTCGGTGTGTTTGCAGGTATCGTTCCTGTTAACTTCCCTGCAATGATTCCATTCGGTTGGATGGCTCCGACTTGTATTGCAACAGGTAATACAATGGTGCTTAAAGCGGCTTCTCTCACACCAAAAACTGCTATGAAATTTGCGGCTATTTATAAAGAAGCAGGCGTTCCCGACGGTGTTATTAATGTTATCACTTGCTCAAGAAATGAAGTTAATACAATTCTTGACCATCCCGATGTTAAGGGTATCACATTCGTAGGCTCAACTCCCGTTGGCCTTAAGGTTTATTCTCGTGCCGCAGCGGCAGGCAAGCGTTGTCAGGCTCTTACTCAGGCTAAAAACCACGCTCTTGTAATGTCAGACTGTGCACTTGAAAGAACAGTTGCAGGTGTTATTAACTCTGCTTACGGTTGTGCAGGTCAGCGTTGTATGGCTCTTACTTGCTGTGTAGTTGAAGAGGCTATCGCAGACAAGTTTGTTGCTGAACTTGTTAAGCAGGCAAAGAATATTAAGGTTGGTCCATCTTGGGATAAAACTTCAAAGCTTGGCCCGATTACATATAAAAAGCATTATGAAGAAGTTCTCGCTGATATTCAAAAGGGTATTGACGAAGGTGCAGAGCTCGTTCTCGACGGTCGTGATGTTAAGGTTGAAGGCTATGAAAACGGCTACTTTATCGGACCTACAATTTTCGAC
>CALCTT010000100.1 GCA_937906895.1 uncultured Clostridia bacterium
TATAAGCAGGAGCAGCAGCAACTACTGCACCACATTCAAGACGCTTTGCAACAAAGCCTTCGTGATAAATTTCAGCAACATGACCTGTAGCCAAACCAATCTGATTACCATAAGATGAGTAACCTGCTGCAGCAGTCTGACAAATCTTACGCTGAGGAAGTTTGCCTTCTAAAGTTTCTGCAATAGTCTTTCTTGGGTCACCTGCACCTGTTACACGCATTGCCTGATGAACATAAGCACGACCTGAAAGTGGGTCACGGATACAACCACCGATACAAGTAGCAGCACCACCGAATGGTTCAATTTCAGTAGGATGGTTATGAGTTTCATTTTTGAACATAAGAAGCCAATCCTGTTCTTCACCATTTACAGTTGCAGTAACATGGATTGAACAAGCATTGATTTCTTCACTTTCATCAAGTTCAGGAAGAAGTCTACGCTTTTTAAGTGTTTTTGTACCGATTGTAGCAATATCCATCAAAGTCTGTGGACGAGCTGCAGCCTTTTCTTCACCGTAAACCTCAACTCTTGCAGCAAGATAGCGTTCATAAGCTTCCTGCACCGCAGGGTCATCAATACGGACATTATCAAGATGAGTTGAGAATGTTGTGTGACGACAATGGTCTGACCAATATGTATCTACAACACGAATTTCTGTAATTGTAGGGTCTCTGTGCTCTGTATCCCTGAAATATGCCTGTAAGAATTTAAGGTCATCAAGGTCCATTGCAAGTCCTTTTTCATCAAGAAGAGCTGCAAGTGCTGTTTCATCCATTGAAACAAATCCGTCAACAGTAGCAACTGTCTCAGGAGCAGCATATTGAGCTGCAAGTGTTTCAGGTAATTCAAGAGATGCTTCACGACTTTCAACAGCATTGATTACATGATTCTTGAAAGCAGCAATATCTTTCTCTGTCAATTCACCGTAAAGCGCATAAACCTTTGCTGTACGGATAAGAGGACGCTCACCCTGTGAGATAATCTGAATACACTGTGCTGCAGAGTCAGCTCTCTGGTCAAACTGACCCGGAAGAGCTTCAACTGCAAAAACATAAGCATCAGAAATATCTAAATCAGAAGAAACATCATCAAGCTGTGGCTCAGAGAAAACTGTTTTAACAGCATATTGGAATAATTCATCTGTAATATTTTCAGCATCATAGCGATTAAAAAGACGAATATCTTTTAAATTTTCAATACCAAGCAAATTTTTTGCTTCACTGAGAAGACCTTTAGCTTCATTATCTAACCCCGTCTTCTTTTCAACGAATATACGATATACCATCCTTATTAACCCTCCTTTAATACTTTAAGTGCCTTTGCACCAATATCGTTTCTGTAAAAAGCATTGTCAAAATGAACTTTTTTAACTGAAGAATATGACTTTTCGATAGCAGAAACAAGGTCATTCTGGACTGCAACAACACCAAGCACACGACCACCTGCTGTTACTACATCATCACCACTAAGTTTTGCACCGGCAATATAAAGATTATCATCAAAATCATCATCAACTGTGATTTTAAAGCCACTTTCATATTTAACAGGATAACCATTAGATGCCATAACAACACAACAAGCAGATTTATCACTGAATTTAACAATATCTTCAGTTAACTTGCCTTCTTCAACAGCCATCATAATATCGAGCAAATCAGTTTCAAGAAGTGGTAAAACAACCTGAGTTTCAGGGTCACCGAAACGACAGTTATATTCAATAACCTTTGGTCCGTTTGGAGTAAGCATAAGTCCAAAATACAAGCAACCTTTAAAAGTTCTACCTTCTGATTTCATTGCCTCAATTGTAGGAACAAAAATTGTTTCCATACATTCCTTTGCAATATCCTCGGTGTAATAAGGGTTAGGAGCAATTGTACCCATACCACCTGTGTTAAGACCTTCATCATTATCAAGAGCACGTTTATGGTCCATTGATGAAATCATAGGAACAACGATATTTCCGTCTGTAAATGAAAGAACAGAAACTTCAGGACCTGTGAGGAATTCTTCGATAACAATGTTATTGCCACTTTCACCGAAAATTTTATCTTCCATAATTGACTTAACTGCATCTACTGCTTCTTCACGTGTCATTGCAATAATAACACCCTTACCGAGAGCAAGACCATCAGCCTTAACAACTGTAGGAATTGGTGCTGTTTCAAGATATTTAAGAGCATCTTCTGCATTGTCAAATATCTCAAATGCAGCAGTCGGAATATTGTACTTTTTCATAAGATTCTTTGAAAAAGCCTTACTTCCTTCAATAATTGCAGCATCTTTTTTAGGTCCAAAACACTTGATTCCAACTGCATTAAGTGCATCTACACAACCCAAAACAAGTGGGTCATCAGGAGCTACAACTGCAAAATCAATTTTATTATCAATTGCAAATTTAACGATATTATCTATATCTTTTGCACCAATATTAACAAGTGTTGCATCATCTTTCATACCACCATTACCGGGTAATGCAAAGATTTCTGTAACATTTTTATTTTCTTTAATCTTTTTGATGATAGCGTGTTCTCTACCGCCACCACCGACAACCATTATTTTCATCATAATACCTCAAAATTAATGATGGAATAAACGCATACCTGTAAATGCCATTGCAATTCCGTATTTGTTACAACAATCAATTACAACGTCATCACGGATTGAACCACCCGGTTCAGCAATATATGAAACACCACTCTTACGTGCTCTTTCAATATTATCACTAAATGGGAAGAATGCATCAGAACCAACTGAAACACCTGTGATACCATCAAGATATTCTCTTGCTTCCTTATCAGTAAGTGGTTCAGGCTGTGTCTTGAAATATTTCTGCCAGATTCCTTCAGCACAAACGTCTTCTTCGTTCTTATTGATATAACCATCAATAACATTATCTCTGTCAGGACGACGAATGTCATCACGGAATGGAAGGTTAAGTACTTTTGGATGCTGACGAAGATGCCATGTATCAGCCTTTGTACCTGCAAGTCTTGTACAGTGAATTCTTGACTGCTGACCTGCACCAACACCGATAGCCTGTCCATCATATGCATAGCATACAGAGTTAGACTGTGTATATTTAAGAGTAATAAGAGCAATTATAAGGTCACGCTTTGCTTCTTCAGGTAATTCTTTATTATCAGTAACCATATTTGAAAGAAGTTCTTCATCAATTCTGAAGTTATTTCTACCCTGTTCAAATGTGATACCAAAAACCTGTTTCTTTTCCTGAACAGCAGGAACATAATTTGCATCAATTTTAACGATATTATAGTTACCGTTCCTCTTACCCTTAAGGATTTCAAGTGCTTCATCTGAATAACCCGGTGCAATAATACCGTCAGATACTTCACGAGCAACAAGTTTTGCTGTTGTAGCATCACACTCATCACTTAATGCAATCCAGTCACCAAATGATGACATTCTGTCAGTACCTCTTGCTCGAGCATAAGCACAAGCAAGTGGTGAATCATCAAGGTCATCTATATCATCAACAAAGCAAGCCTTTTTAAGTGATTCAGGGAGTTTCACACCAACAGCAGCTGATGTAGGGCTAACATGCTTAAAAGATGTTGCTGCAGGCATACCGAGAATATCTTTTATTTCCTTAACAAGTTGCCATGAGTTAAATGCATCAAGGAAATTTATGAAGCCCGGTCTTCCGTTAAGAATTTCAATTGGAAGCTCTGAACCATCTTCCATATAAATCTTTGATGGTTTTTGATTAGGATTACAACCATATTTAAGTTCAAATTCTTTCATATTAATTTCCATAGCCTTTCCGGCTACAAATTTGTATAAAACTGGAGCATCATTCCTTGCTGTAGCCGGACAAGGCGTGATGGAAATTTCGTCCATCTCAAAATTTGTATATTACAAATTTTGAGGGACATACAATTAGATTAGCGTGATTTTTCACGCTAATTCTCCTTATACATTTTTATTAACAATTCTTGATTCAAATTTCCCTGTTGCAAGGTCAATATATCTTACAAAAAGAGAAACTTTATTGTCCTCATTGAGGTTTTTCCAGATAATATCTGTCATTGTATCAATGTCAACATCAGGAAGCTCGAGTGTTTTTGGTTCGCCCTCAAAGCTTGGAAGCGGATTACCATCACACTTATATGTATGAATAAATTTAGCTTTACCTGCAAGAGGATTTGAATAAGCAAAATTATATCTTTGACATGAACTTCCGTCACCATCAGCAGACTTAAGAATTGACATAGCAAAATTCATATCGCCATTTTCAAGTCTGATAATACCTGAAATTCTTGGTGTGTAGTTTGGAGCATCATCTTCAAATTCACGAGTACGAAGTGCCTGTTCAAATGTCATCTGCTTATCCATAAGCTCATAAATTGTGTCTGTCTGGTCACCATTTGTAACAATAGTCTTGTTACCAAGAACACGAACAGGATAATAAATAATAAGATGTGGGTCTGTCATTTTTGACTCATCAAAAGCCTTTGTTCTCATTGCATCACCTTCAGCAACAAAAACACGATTACGGCTGTTAACACTTCTACCCATAATGAAATATGCTGTTATAGCCTTTTTACCATCAGCACTTTTACCGATAATAATTCCTCTGCCGTGATAAGCAAGAGAATTAAGTTCATTTTCAAGTGATTTGATTTCCATCATTCGTTCCTCCGGTTATTTTATATATGTTTTTCCGTTTTCTACAACAATTTTATCGTCGCAGAAAAGCCCTACAGCCTTTGGAAGAATTTTCCATTCAGCCTGTTCCATAATTCTTTTTTGTAAGCTTTCAGGTGTGTCATCGTCAATTACCTCAACAGCTTTCTGAAGGATAATTGGTCCTGCATCACATTCAGCAGTAACAAAATGAACTGTTGCACCTGAAACCTTAACACCTTTTTTAAGTGCTTCTTCGTGAACATGCAATCCATAAAAACCTTTTCCGCAAAATGACGGAATAAGTGCAGGATGCACATTAATCATTTTATTTTCAAAAGTATTGCAAACATTTTCATCAAGTATAGTCATAAAACCTGCATATACAATCAAATCTGCTTTTTCCTCTAAAAGCAAATCTCTCATAGCACAGCTGTATGATGAAATATCTGCATAATCTTTTCTGATAAGTGTTCTTGTTTTAATTCCGTTATTTTCAGCACGAGTAAGAGCATAGGCATCAGCTTTTGAAGAAATTACACAAGTAATTTTTCCATTCCCGAGTTCTCCCCTGTTTTGTGCGTCAATAAGAGCCTGAAGATTAGTACCTCCGCCTGAAACAAGAACAACAATATTCTTACTCATTATAAAAGCACCTTCTCGTCGCCTTCAACGATTTCACCGATAACATAAGCGTCAATATCGTTTTCCTTGAGGATTGAAAGTGAAAGCTCAACTTCATCTGCAGGAACAACAATGCTCATACCAACACCCATATTATATGTATTAAACATATCACGCTCAGGGATGTTGCCCCATTTTGCAATAACATCAAAGATTGGAAGTACCTTTACAGCAGATTTATCAATCTTTGCACATAATCCATCAGGAATTGAACGTGGAATATTCTCGTAGAAGCCACCGCCTGTAATATGAGAAATGCCTTTAACATTTACCTTTTCAATAAGAGCAAGAACAGGCTTAACATAAATCTTTGTTGGAACAAGTAAAGCCTCAGCAATACTCTTGCCACCTAATTCTTCTCTTTCTACATAAAGTTCAGGATTGTTATTATCAATGTCAAAAACCTTACGACATAAGCTGAAGCCATTTGAATGAATACCTGTTGAAGGAAGAGCAATAACAACATCGCCAACTGCCATTTTGCTGTTATCAATCATCTTTGGCTTATCAACAACACCAACTGCAAAACCTGCAAGGTCATAATCTTCCACAGGCATTAAGCCCGGATGTTCAGCTGTTTCACCACCGATAAGTGCACAACCTGACTGAACACAACCTTCAGCTACACCACTAACGATTTCAGCAATCTTTTCAGGATAATTCTTACCACAAGCAATATAGTCAAGGAAGAATAATGGCTTTGCACCAACACAGATAATATCATTAACACACATTGCAACTGCATCAATACCGATTGTATCATGCTTGTCCATAAGAATAGCTAACTTAACTTTAGTACCGCAACCGTCAGTACCTGAAACAGAAACAGGATGTTCCATTCCTGCAACACAACTAAGGTCAAAGCAACCACCAAAGCCGCCAACATCATCAACAGAGCCCTCATTACGAGTTCTTGCAACGTGCTTTTTCATAAGTTCAACAGCCTTATAACCGGCAGTAATATCAACACCGGCTGCTGCATAACTTTCTGACATAGAATTTTTCATTTTTGTTCTCCTTTTGAAGAATAATATTTAAAAATTATTATTAACCTTTACCATTCCAGCAATAAGTACAAATCTTATCTGCAGGAAGACCAATAGCTTTAATAATGCCATCGATTGATTGAAATTCAAGAGAAGTAAAATGCAGTTTATCGCAAATTGCTTTTCTTAAATTCTTACCACGAACAGAAGTTGAATCAATATATTCATCAATATACTTGAAGCCTTCTTCACCTTCTAATTCAACAATCGTACTACGGGCAATTAACTCCATATCAGATGTAGCACGAGAGAAATTAAGATACTTACAACCATACATAATTGGTGGACAAGCAGAACGGATATGAACCTCTTTCGCACCATTTTCATAAAGAAATTCAACAGTTTCACGAAGTTGAGTACCTCTTACAATACTATCATCAACAAAAAGCAACTTTTTATCCTGAATCAAGTCGTGAACAGGAATCTGCTTCATTTTAGCAACTCTGTTTCTTTCATTCTGATTAGATGGTGTAAAGCTTCTTGCCCAAGTTGGAGTATATTTGATAAATGGTCGTGCAAACTGAATACCGCTTTCATTAGCATATCCGATTGCGTGAGGAGTACCTGAGTCAGGAACACCACTTACATAGTCAATATCCTGTGCAATATTGTTTTCACGGTCTGCCTGTGCCATGATTTTACCATTTTTATATCGCATTACTTCTACATTAACACCTTCGTAGCAAGATGTTGAATATCCGTAATATGACCAAAGAAAAGCACAGATTTTCATTTTTTCTCCTGCTTCTCTTAAAACAGTAACCGAATCTGCTGAAAGCTCAACAATTTCGCCTGCACCAAGCTCTTTATAGTCAGAATATCCTAATTTCTTGTATGCGAAATCCTCAAAAGAAACACAGTAACCATCATCACGTTGTCCGATTAAGACAGGAATTCTGCCAAGACCATCTCTTGCACAGATTATATTACCGTCATTTTTAAGAATAAGAATTGAAGCAGTACCTTCAATAAGACTTTGTGCAAAAGCAATACCGTCTGCAAAATTATCTTTTTGATTAATCAATGCAGCAACAAGTTCAGTAGAGTTAATACCATCATTTGTCATTGCACCAAAGTGACCACCATTTGAGAAAAGATATTCCTCAACGAGCTTTTCTTTATTGTTAATTAAACCAATAATACAGATTGCATATAATCCAAGCTTTGAACGGATAAGCAACGGTTGAGCATCAGAGTCACTGATGCAACCGATTGCTGAATTACCTTTCATCTGATTAGAAATATTCTCAAACTTTGTTCTGAATGGTGAATTTTCTATTTTATGAATTTTTCGTTGTAAACCGATACTATAGTCATAAGCAGCTATACCGCCACGACGAGTACCGAGATGTGAGTGATAGTCAGTACCAAAGAAAACATCTAAAACAGCATCATTTTTACTGACCGCGCCAAAGAAACCACCCATTTATTTACTCCTTATGCAAAGAAAAGTTCTGAAAGTGTCATTGGGTCAATATACTTACCGTCTTTATATACACGCATATTACCTGATGCGATTTCATCGATGAGCATTACATTGCCTTCTGAGTCATAACCAAACTCAAACTTGATGTCGTAAAGAACAAGACCTTTTTTCTTAAGGTCGTCAGCAACAATCTGAGTAATCTTCTGTGTCATTTCTTTAATATCTTCATATTGTTTATCTGACATTACACCAAGAGCAACAAGAGCATCTTTAATAACAAGTGGGTCACCCTTAGCATCGTCTTTAAATGTCATTTCAACATAAGCAGGAAGGTCAGCACCCTCTTCAATGTAATCACCATAACGACGGATAAAGCTACCAACAGCCTTATGACGGCAAATTACTTCAAGACCGTGACCAAATACCTTTGCAGGAAGAACTTCCATTGTTGTATCTTCGAGGTTAGCACTTACATAGTGAGTCTTAATACCTGCAGCATTTACTTTTTCAAAGAAATAAATTGACATACGGAGATTTACATCGCCAACACCATCAATTGTAAGACCAACTGAGTTTTCACCCGGGTCAAACACACCATCTTTACCTGTGCAATCGTCCTTAAATTTAAGAAGGCAATTGCCGTTATCAAGCTTAAATACATCCTTTGTTTTACCTGTGTAAATCTTTTCCATAGTTTTTTGCTCCTTTATAATAAATATAAGTTTTTATGAATTTAATTTTGACATTACTTCTGCATCCTTTTTAAGGACAACATCAGCAGCGTCTTTTCTCATTTTGTCAAGTTTATCTGCAAGTGCCTTATCCTCAACCGCAATAATCTGTGCAGCAAGTAAAGCAGCATTTGCACCACCATTAATAGCAACTGTAGCAACAGGAATACCTGAAGGCATCTGAACTGTTGAAAGAAGTGCGTCCATACCGTCAAGATACTGTGAAGCACAAGGAATACCAATAACCGGTAATGTTGTATTTGCAGCAACAGCACCTGCAAGATGTGCAGCCATACCTGCAGCACAAATCAATGCACCATATCCATTTGCTCTTGCATTAACAGAAAAATCACGAGCTTGTTCAGGTGTTCTATGTGCTGAATATATGTTCACTGTATATGGAATAGCTAAATCATCAAGAACAGCTGTGGCTTTTTTAATAATCGGAAGGTCGCTATCGCTTCCCATCAAAATTCCTACTTTTTTCATAATTACCTCCTAAAAAGCACAAATGGACAGTCCTATCCTAAAAATCTTAAGTAGAACTGCCCAGACGGTCGGCTATAAATCCCGTGCTCCTCTGTGGTGCTCCACATAATTCCGTCAGTAACACGGTAGTATTAAAATATCGTAAATATTATAATATAAATTGATATTTAATGTCAATTAAACATCAAAAATCCTATGCCGAAATTTCGACAGTTTTTTAACTAATTTTTGTATATTATTTCGCTTTGCTTTCGCAATAAAGACAACGATAAACTCTGTTTTCCTTATCTCTTAAAGTAAAGATATGCGGAAGCTCCTGCTCAACAGTTGTAATACAACGAGGATTTTTACACTTAATAACATTTTCAACTCTTTCGGGAAGAGTTGTTGCAGCCCTTTTAGCAATTTTCGAGTTTTCTATAATATTAACTGTCGCACCAGGGTCAAGATACCCTAAGGCATCCATATCCAAATCAATAACTCTATCAATCTTGATAATATCTTTTTTTCCCATTTTAACACTATCAGCATTTTTAATGAGAGCAACCTGACAGTCAATTTTATCAAGTCCTAAGAAATTGTAAAGAGTCATACCCTTTCCGGCTGTAATATGGTCAATAACGATTCCGTCTTTAATCTGTCCGATAATCATTTATTTTACCTCCAACAATTTCATAATAAGAGCCATTCTGATAAATTTACCGTTATTCACCTGTCTAAAATAACAAGCACGCGGGTCTTTATCAACAGCAACAGAAATTTCATTTACTCTTGGGAGCGGATGCATAATGCATAAATCTTCTTTTGCTGTTTCAAGCTTTTGCGGTGTAAGAATATAACTGTCCTTAAGACGAATATAGTCCTGTTCATTAAAAAATCGTTCACGCTGAACTCTTGTCATATAAAGAATATCAAGCTGTGGCATAACTTCTTCAAGAGATGTTGTTTCAACATATTCAAGATTTTTTGCTTCGAGTTCGGTGTGTTTAATATACTCAGGAACTTTTAGTTCTTCAGGTGAAATAAGCACAAACTTAACATTTTTATATCTTGACATAGCGCCGATAAGTGAATGAACTGTTCTGCCGAATTTAAGGTCGCCACAAAAACCGATTGTAAGATTATCAAATCTTCCTTTTTCTCTTTGAATTGTCAGCAAATCAGTAAGTGTCTGTGTAGGATGATTATGACCACCATCACCTGCATTAATAACAGGAATATCTGTATTCATAGAAGCTACCATAGGTGCTCCTTCTTTTGGGTGCCGCATTGCAATAATATCTGCATAGTAGCCTACCGTTCTGATAGTGTCAGCAACACTCTCACCTTTTGCAGACGAAGAGCTTTGTGCTTCAGAAAATCCAAGCACATTACCGCCAAGATTATACATAGCAGACTCAAAGCTGAGCCTTGTTCTTGTTGATGGTTCAAAGAAAAGAGTTGCAAGGATTTTTCCTTTACACTTTTCAGAATATTTTGCAGGGTTATCTATAATATCATTTGCAACTGCAATAAGCTCGTCAATCTCACTGACTGAAAGCTCCTGGATATCGATAAGACTTCTCATAGTTTTTCTTCCTTATTATTTAGCACCATTTACTTCAAGGTACTTTTTAATTCTATCAACATTTTCACGGTTCTTTTCGTCTTCTTCAAGATATTCGATAATATCATAAACGTCAACAACTGAATATACAGGGAAGCCGAACTGTTCTTCAATTTCTTGCATTGCACCCTTTTCAGTCTGACCCTTTTCCTTACGGTCAACCATAATAAATGTTGCAATCACCTTTGTTCCATCAAGGTGTTTAAGAATATCCATTGATTCACGGATTGCTGTACCTGCAGTAATTACATCTTCAATAATAACGATTTCTTCACCTGCTTCAGGTACATAGCCGACAAATGTACCGCCCTCACCGTGGTCTTTTACTTCTTTACGGTTAAAGAAGAACGGAACATTAAGACCATTTTTTGAAAGAGCAACTGCAGCAGAAATTGAAAGTGAAATCCCCTTATAAGCCGGACCATAAAGTACAGCCTGCTTTTTGCCAAGCTTATCAAAGTAAGCCTTTGCATAGAATTCACCCATTTTAGTAATCTGGTCACCTGTCTTAATCATACCAGCATTAACAAAGTAAGGAATTTTTCTGCCACTTTTAGCAGTAAAATCACCAAACTTAAGAACACCGGCACCCTCTAAAAACTGAATAAACTCTCTTTTATATGCTTCCATTGTTATTCTCCTTTAATTAATCACAAAATTCTGCAACACAACGTTCGTACGCTGCTACAGGGTCAGCAGCTGCAGTAATTGGTCTGCCAACAACAATATAGTCAGAACCTGCTTCTTTTGCTTTTTCAGGTGTCATAACACGAACCTGGTCACCAATATCACCATCAGCAAAACGAATACCGGGAGTAACTGTTACAAAATCTTTACCACATCTGTTATGAACCTTATCAGCCTCAAGTGGTGAACATACAACACCATCAAGACCTGCAATTTTAGCATTATTTGCATAGTGCATAACAACCTCATCAATTGGTTCTTTAATAAGTAAATCTCTTTCCATAACTTCCTGACTTGTTGAAGTAAGCTGAGTTACAGCAATAAGCATAGGTCTTGTACCGTCAGGGCGAGTAAGGCCCTCGAGTGCACCTTCCATCATTGGAATAGCACCACCTGCATGAAGATTTGTCATATCAACATCAAGATTTGAAAGAACAGCCATTGATTTTTTTACTGTATTAGGAATATCATGAAGTTTTAAATCAAGGAAAATCTTATGTCCTCTTGCTTTTATTTCCTTAACAATTGATGGACCTTCCGCATAATAAAGTTCCATACCTATTTTTACAAATGGTTTTCTGCCTGTGAATTTATCAAGAAAATTCATTACATCTTCTTTACTCGCAAAGTCACAAGCAATAATTACATCCTTACCCATTAGTGTGCGCCTCCTATAATTTCATTTATATCTTTTACATTTAATTTAGCAAGTTCATTTGGTAATTCCTCAATAATCGTTTTACAAGCAAACGGGTCAACAAGGTTTGCAGCACCAACCTGAACAGCAGTTGCTCCTGCCATCATCATTTCAATTACATCCTTTGCAGTTGTCACACCACCCATACCGATAACCGGGATTTTAACTGCATCATAAACCTGATAAACCATTCTCACAGCAACAGGGAAAATTGCTGAACCTGAAAAACCACCCATTTTATTAGCAATAACAGGTTGACGACGCTTTATATCAATTCTCATACCAAGCAATGTGTTAATAAGACTGATTCCGTCAGCTCCTGCAGACTCAGCTGCCTTTGCAATTGAAACAATATCTGTAACATTTGGTGAAAGCTTGATAATGATTGGTTTTGTAGTAACCGCCTTTACTGCCTTGACAACCTTTTCAACTGCTTGAGGTTCAGTACCAAAGCTCATACCACCATTATGAACATTTGGACAGGATACATTTACTTCAATCCATCCAACCTGTTCACATTCATTGATTTTTTCACAAGTATAAGCATATTCTTCAACTGAAAAACCACTTACATTTGCCATAACAGGCTTATTGAAAACCTTTGCAAGTTTTGGCAATTCTTCATTGATAACCTTATCAACACCGGGATTCTGAAGACCTACTGAATTAATCATACCTGCATTACACTCGGCAATTCGGGGAGTTGGATTACCGAAACGAGGTTCTTTTGTAGTACCTTTAAAAGAAAAAGTACCAAGAATATTTATATCATAAAGCTCTGCAAATTCATAACCGAAACCGTAAGTACCACTTGCAGGGATTATAGGATTATCAATTTCAATTCCGAGAAGATTAACCTTTGTGTTTACCATATAATTTCCTCTCTTTCAAGCACAGGACCATCCTTACAGATTCTCTTGTTGCCATATTTTGTCTTGCAGGAACAACCCATACAAGCACCGAAGCCACAGCCCATTCTTTCTTCGAAACTATACTGACCACTTGTTGTAGCGGTTGATTCTATAGCTTTAAACATAGGCATAGGACCACAGGTGTAAAAATAACTGTATTCTGTTTCTTTAAGTGCATCTGTTACAAAGCCTTTAATTCCATAAGAACCGTCAACTGTTGTAACTTTTACATCAGCACCAAGTTTTTTAAATTCTTCTTCATAAAACATCTCATCTTTTTTATTGAAACCAAGAATTACTGTAACCTTTTTACCGTCAGCAATGAGTTTTTTACAAAGATTATACATAGGCGGAACACCAACACCACCGCCGATAAGTACAGGCTTGTCCATTGATTTTGATGTATCAAAACCATTTCCGAGTCCGCAAAGAACATCAAGTTTTTCCCCTGAGTTCATTTTGCTCATTACTTCTGTACCTTCACCGACAACCTTATAAATAATTGTGATTGTATTATCATCATAATCACAGATTGAAATTGGTCTGCGAAGATAAAAACCATCAAGTTTAATATTGATAAACTGACCGGGTGCAGTAATTGATGATATATCACCTTTAAGTATCATTTCAAAGATACTTTCAGTCAGTTGTTTATTACTGATAATTTCATATATACCCTGATACATTATTGAGCCTCCCAAACAACTTTACCATTACACATTGTCATTAAGCATTTACCGTAAACTTCCATTCCTTCAAAAGGAGTGCTTTTACCCATTGAAAGGAATTCATCAGGATTTACAGTATATTTATCATTTAAATCAAAAATTGTTAAATCTGCTTTTTTGCCGATTTCAATTGAACTTCCAATATTGAATCTCTTATTAGCGTTAATAGAAAGTAATTCCATTAACTTTTCGAGTGAAATTACACCATTTTTCACAAAATGAGTGTACATTACAGGAAATGCTGTTTCAATACCGACAACACCCATATTGCTCTTTTCAAGGCCTTTTGATTTTTCTTCAGCACTATGAGGTGCGTGGTCGGTTGCAATCATATCGATTGTACCATCAAGAATACCGTCAATAAGTGCTTGTTTATCACTTTCATCACGAAGTGGCGGATTCATTTTAAACCGACCATGTTCCTGCAAATCTTTATCAGAAAGAACAAGATAATGAGGACCTGTTTCACAAGTGATATTTACGCCATCCATCTTTGCCTGACGAATAAGTTCAACACTTTCTTTCGTAGAGATATGGCAAACATGATAAGCACAACCTGTTTGTTTTGCAAGTTCAATATCTCTTTCAATTTGTTTCCATTCACTTTCGGAACAGATGCCTCTATGATTATGTTCAAGTGCATATTTACCTTTGTGAATATAGCCACCGTCAAGCAAATCATTAACTTCACAATGTGCAACAATCATTTTATTATGTTCTTTTGCTATTTTCATAGCATTAAGCATCATTTCATCACTCTGAACTCCCCTACCATCATCAGAGAATGCAATACACATTTCAGCCATTCCTGATAAATCAGAAAGTTCCTCACCTATCTGATTAATTGTAATTGAGCCATAAGGATAAACATTAATTACAGCATCTTTGTTTATAATATCAATCTGTTCTTGTAAATGCTCAATTGAGTCAGGAACAGGTTTTAAATTAGGCATTGAACAAACTGAAGTGTATCCACCGTGGGCAGATGCCAGAGTTCCTGTTTTAATTGTTTCTTTATAAGAAAAACCCGGTTCACGCAGATGCACATGTACATCTGTGAAGCCGGGAAATACATAACAATCTTCAAAACTATATACAAATTCAGCACATTCAGGTGCTATAAAATCAGAAATTTCGGCAATTATTCCGTCGTCGATTAAAATATCTTTCTTAATGAATTGTGATTTGTAATAAATTGTTGCATTGCAGATTAATTTCTTCATTCTATCACCCATTAAAACCGAAATTCCGTTCCTAAATATAGTAACATATTTAGATGTTGTATGTCAATAAAATCAAAGCACAATATATGTAAAAAAGTGGAGTTTTTTGAACTCCACTTTTGTTTAAATTAATAGTTTTCAGCTTTCACCATAAAATATGCCTTCGGATGTGCACAAACAGGGCAAACTTCAGGTGCTTCCTTACCAATATGAACGTGACCGCAGTTAGAGCAAACCCACATCATATCGCCATCACGAGAGAATACAAGACCACCTTCAATATTGCTGAGTAACTTCTTATATCTTTCTTCGTGGTCCTTTTCGATTTTAGCAACCATCTCAAAAAGAGCAGCAATGTGGTCAAAACCCTCTTCTTTAGCTACTTTTGCAAATTCAGCGTACATTTCTGTCCACTCATAGTTTTCGCCTGCAGCAGCATCCTTAAGATTTTCAACAGTTGTTGGAATACCGCCGTCATGAAGAAGTTTGAACCAGATTTTTGCGTGTTCTTTTTCATTGTTAGCAGTTTCTTCAAAAATCTGTGCTATCTGCACATAACCGTCTTTCTTTGCTTTTGAAGCATAATATGTGTATTTATTACGAGCCTGTGACTCACCTGCAAACGCAGTCATAAGATTAGCTTCTGTTTTTGAACCTTTAAGTTCCATTAAAAATCACTCCTTGTTTTTTTATTAATATTATTCTACCATAATTTTCAAAAAATACAACATAATTTAAAAAAATAATTACAGTTCAATCTTCCTATTTTTAAAATAAAACTCTTTGTCGTGGTCGTTGATTACGCGTAATACTCTGCAGGGGTTACCTACTGCAACCACATTTGCAGGAATATCTTTTGTAACAATACTTCCTGCACCGATAACTGAATTATCACCAATTGTAATTCCCGGTAACACAATTACTCCTGCACCAAGCCAACAGTTTTTACCGATATGAATCGGCAAATTATACTGATATGCAAGTGGACGAAGTTCGGGCAAAATAGGATGTCCTGCAGTTGCTAATACAACATTAGGGCCAAGCATTGTGTAATCACCAACATAGATATGTGTATCATCAACGAGAGTCAAATTGAAGTTAGCGTAAACACCTTTACCGAAATGAACATTTTTGCCTGCCCAATTTGCGTGTAGTGGTGGCTCAATATAGCAGTCCTCACCTATTTCTGCAAACATATTTTTAAGTATTTCTGCTCGTTTTGGGAGTTCTGATGGTCTTGTTGCATTAAAATCATATAATTTATCAAGATATGTAAGCTGTTCGTTAAACAAGTCTTCATCCATTGATAAGTACAAATCTCCACTATGCATTTTTTCACGAATATCCATAATTACACCTTCATAATTTTAATATTTTCACAATCAATTATTTTCTTAAATGTTCTTAATGTATTTTTTCTTGGTTTAACTTTAACATTTCGTATTTGAATATTATCAGCATGTCTTAAAAACAAACCATAAGCATTAATGTTCCTGAATCTGTTACATTCAGGGTATTCTTTTTCTTGTTCAGGAATTTTAAATCTTAAATCAATGTAATCCTTTCCGTCTGCATACTTTATATCAAAATTTTCAAGATAAACATCTTTAATTTTTTGATTTGGAATACCCATAATCATTATTGGAATTTCAACATTGTCAGCCTTAATGTTTTTAACTGTTATATTTTCAATTTTACCTTTTCCGTCGAGTTCAGGTCTTTTGTCACCATTACGATTACAAAGTCGTATAAACAATGGACAAGCCGTTGAATCCATCTGAATATTTGAAATATTTATATTTTTTACTTTTGCACCATCGCAGGATTCAATTGAAATTCCGCTTACACCTGCAGGATAAATGTCATTCAAATAGAATTTACAATTTTCAACTGTTACATCTGTAATATCCAAAGATGTTTCTGTACCGATTTTAAATGCATTTGTGCAAGAAATAACCTCACAATCGTGAATATAAATATTGCTCATACCATTTTTACAAGTTACATCAAGGTTATTCTTTACTTTAAGTCCGTCATCACCTGATGTTGCAATACTCATATTATTTTTAAGGACAATTCCGTCATCAGCAGTTGAAACAAAACAATTTTTGATTACGACATTTGATGAACCGCAAATATCAATACCGTCACAGTTTGCAATATGACGATTATTGTTGATAATAACATGTGAAACATTAACATCGTTTGATGAATTAATATGCAATGTCCACATTGCAGAATTCTCGAGAATAAAGTTATAAAGTTTAACTCTCTTACAGTTTTTTAAAAACATCAAATATCCATATTTATTCTTATGTGGAAATCTAATTCTTTTTCTGTATTCCTGCCTTAAATCCCATGCATCAAGCGTCTCTTTGAATGGTTCTGTTTTTGGTGGTAAATGAGGTTTTAATGAAAAGAAATTACCTTCACCACAGATTTTACCGGGACCAATTATACCGATATTTTCACAGTTATCAGCAAAGATTAATGCATTATCAGTAAATTCATCAGTATTATGAAATGCAATTATTGATGAGTCTTTTTCAACATACAAAACAACATTACTTTTCATGTAAATTGTTCCGCTTGCATAGTTACCACCATCAACTACAACAATTCCGCCACCATTTTTACTGCAAAATTCAATTGCAGAATTAATATAATCAGCATTGTTTATTGATGTATCATTTGATACTGCACCAAAATCACGGATATATACAGCTTTATCTAATGGCAATTTTAAATTATAGTTTATATAATTTGAATAAGGTATACCCTTATAAAAATCACCATCATAAACTTCTGTAAATACTTCACCGTCATATATTTTAAAATCCTTTTGAAGTTTTGAAAAAAAAGAACCAAAATGATTTAAAATTCGGGACATACTTTCACCTCTCATGTATATTATCATAATACTTTTTAAAAGAAAAGAATATTTGAGTATTTTTTGAATATAAAATCATATTCTATTATGAAGCATTATTTTGAGGTGATTAATATGTGTGGAATTGCAGGAGAAGTTTCATTTTCTAATTCAGTTTTAAAAAATAAAGATTCATTTTACAAAATGCAAAAGGTTTTAGCTCCACGAGGACCTGACCAAAACGGTATTTATATAAAAGATAATGTAGCATTAATTCATACACGATTAAGTGTAATTGATGTTGAAAACGGTATTCAACCTATGACAGCAAAATATGGAGATAAAGAATATACAATTGTTTATAACGGCGAATTGTACAACACAGACGAAATAAGAGATGAATTAAAACTCTCGGGCTATGTGTTTATGACACATTCTGATACTGAGGTTGTACTAAAAGCCTTTATTCAATGGAAAGAAGAATGTGTTAAAAAGTTTAACGGAATTTTTGCATTTGCAATTTGGAATGAATATGAAAAACATTTATTTTTTGCCCGTGACAGAGTTGGTGTAAAACCATTTTTCTATACAATCAAAAATAACTCTTTTATTTTTGGTTCAGAAATCAAAGCATTACTTGAGCACAAATATGTTGAACCTGTTATTGACGAAAATTCTATTGCTGAAATTATGTTTATTGGACCGGGCAGAACACCTGGTTGTGGAGTATTCAAGGATATACAGGAATTAAAACCTGCTTGTTGCGGATACTATAATAAAACAGGTATAAGAATACGAAAATATTGGACTTTAAATGATAAAGAACATAAAGATAACTTCAATAAAACTGTCGAAAAGGTTCGTTATCTTGTAAAAGACTCAATTACAAGGCAATTAACATCAGATGTACCTATTGGAACTTTTCTTTCAGGCGGACTCGATTCAAGTATAATTTCATCAGTTGCAAATACGTATTTCAAAGAAAAAGGTCAAAGGCTTAAAACATTTTCAGTTACCTATGAGAACAATGATGAATTTTTTAAGAAAAGTAAATTCCAACCAAACAACGACAATGATTTTATAGGCAAAATGGTTGATTATCTGAATTGTGAGCATCACCTGATTACACTTAATAACAATGACCTTGCAGATGCGTTGTACTTAGCAGTTGATGCAAGAGATTTACCGGGAATGGCAGATGTTGACTCCTCATTATTGCTGTTTTGCAAGGAAATTAAAAAGCATTGTAAGGTTGCATTATCAGGAGAATGTGCAGACGAGGTTTTCGGCGGATATCCCTGGTATCGTGATAAGGAAATAAGAGCAATCAACGGTTTCCCTTGGGCACAGTCAACACAATATCGAAAATCTTTTATTAGAAACGATATAAAACTGCCCGATGCTGAAAATTATGTTTATTCAAGATATAAGGACACTTTAATTAACACATCAAAAATGGATGGTATCTCCCCGCTTGAATCACGAATGAAGGAAATGATGAAGTTAAATGTGGATTGGTTTATGCAGACGCTTCTTGACAGAAAAGACAGAATGAGTATGTATAACGGACTTGAAGTCAGAGTACCGTTTTGCGATTACAGAATTGTTGAATATCTTTATTCAGTACCTTGGGAATTTAAAGACTATAAATCCTATGAAAAAGGCTTGTTAAGAGAAGCGGTTAAGGACATTTTACCCGATGAGATATTATGGAGAAAAAAGAGTCCGTATCCGAAAACACATAATCCCGAATATCTGAAAATTGTGTCAAATATGTTATCAGAAATAGTTGAAAATGATAGCTCACCTGTGTTATCATTTATACGAAAAGAAGAGTTGCAAAAATTATTGAAAGCTGACACATCAACACCTTGGTACGGTCAGTTAATGACAACTCCTCAGACTATAGCTTATTTTATTCAGATAAACTATTGGCTGACCAAATACAAAATAAGAATAATATAAAGGATGATAAAATGAAAAACGGAGATTTAAAAAAAGTTGCACTTGTAGGTACAGGATTCGTAGGTATGAGTTTTGCTTATGCTCTTTTAAACAGTGGCGAATGTGACCAGCTTGTGCTTATAGATGTTAATAAAGCAAAAGCACATGGTGAGGCTATGGACTTGAACCACGGTCTTCCGTTTGCTAAAAGAAACATGCTTATTTATGACGGTGAATATTGTGATTGTCACGATGCTGATATTGTTGTAATCGCAGCAGGTGTCGGTCAAAGAGATGGTGAAGACAGAATTTCACTTCTTAATCGAAATTATGAAGTATTCAAGTCAATTATAAAGCCAATTGTGGATAGTGGATTTGACGGAATTTTCCTCGTTGCAACAAACCCTGTTGACATTATGACAAAGATTACACTTGAATTATCAGGATTTAATCCGTCAAGAGTAATCGGTAGCGGTACAACACTCGATACAGCACGACTTCGCTATCTTTTAGGTGATTATTTCTCAATCGACCCGAGAAATGTTCACGCTTATGTTATCGGTGAACACGGTGATAGCGAAATTGTACCTTGGTCACAGGCGTATATCACAACAAAAAAGGTTTATGATATTATCGATTCTTCAAACGGAAGATTCAGTTTTGAGGAATTAAACAAAATAAGCAAAAGTGTTACAGGTGCTGCAATGGAAATCATCAGAGCAAAACAAGCGACATATTACGGAATCGGAATGTCACTTGTTAGAATTGTAAGAGCAATTTTTGGTGATGAAAAAAGTGCATTGACCGTTTCTGTAATGCTTAACGGACAGTATGGCATTGAGGGTGTATATGCAGGGTTACCTGCTATAATCGGCAGAAACGGAATTGAAGATATAATTGTTCTTGATTTAAAAGAAAATGAAAGAACAGCATTTATAAATTCTTGCAATTTCTTAAAAGAAACCGCAAAACAAATCGGATTTTAATATTAATGCTAAAAATCAGCAGGGAAGATTTTTAATTGTCTTCCCTGCTCTTTTGATTATGATGCTGAATTAAATTGTTCTGTACTTGCTTTTGGCTGTTTATTGGAAGTTTCTATCATTCTTTCAGCGAAAATTGCATATCCTTGCTTTGGATTGTTTACAAAAACGTGAGTTACTGCTCCTACAAGCATACCATTCTGAATTATGGGACTGCCACTCATACCTTGGATTATTCCACCTGTTTTTTCTAATAATTCTTCATCGGTCACTTTAATAATCATATCTTTATTTACTGATGTTGCATTTGAATATATTTTTACTATCTCCACCTCATAGATTTGTGGTTCTGCTTTTGTTACCGTACAGATAATGTTTGCTTTTCCCTCTTTAACCTCTGTTTTTACTGCAACAGGTATCTCAGTTGTCTTATTTGTATTTGAATATCCATAAATACCAGTTACATCATTTAAACATAATATTCCGCTCTTATCACCTGTAAGAGTTCCGCAAAGCTCCCCTACTTTTCCGAATGAACTTTTATTAAGTCCGCTAAGGGTAACGTCTGCCATTACACCGGATTTCATTGGCATTATTTCATTTGTATCAATATCATATATAGGATGTCCGAGACCTGCAAATGTATTGTTATTTTTATTATAAAATGTTACTGTTCCAAGTCCTGCTGTACTATCACGAACCCAAAGTCCGGCACGATACTTATTGCTGTCCTTTTCGAGAACTGTTTGAAATTCAACATCAATTGTTTTGTCTTTTCTTAAAATTGATAACTGTAATTTCTCTCCTTTACTTTCTTGCAGAAGTTTTGAAAAATGTGATGATGATGTAACGCTTACACCATTTATCGATTTTACAATGTCCCCTGTTTTTAAATTTGAAATTTTAGCAGGACAAGTTGTGCCGTTTTCTGTTTCTATTTCTTCAAAATCCACTATTATTACACCATCTGTATATAACTTTATTCCAAACAGCTCACCGCCCGGAATTACATACTGCCTTTTTGCATTATATATTACTGTTTCTTTTACGGGAATTATATTTAATAGTTTAATTTTTGTTTTTTGAGGATATGACGATGTTTTCATTACTGTATCAAGCTGTCCGTTATCACCAATACTATATAAATTAACACCTAAATCATTTGAAATATTAAATTCCTCATCCTCAATTACTGTTATCTTATCAGGAATATTTTTTTCACCAACATAAATTACTGAAAATATTATTAAACACAAGCTTGTACACAAAACTGTTAATTTTTTTATAAAATTTTGCAAATTATCACCTCCGAAGATTTTTTTCACAATAATAATTTGCCTTAATTTTATAAAAATATATAAGGTAAAAAAATAACCTTACGGTTGATTTTCACTAATAATGAAAATACCGTAAGGTTTATCTTAATTTATTATTTAAGTAATTTGCAAATTCTTTCAACAGTTTCTTCAACATTTGAATTATTCAAATCAAGAATATAATCTGCATATTTTTCATACAACGGATATCTTTGATTAAATATATCATCAATTGTCTGTGATTTTTCAGCAGCAACACCTCGAGTGTTTATGTTATCAAGTCGATTTTTTATTTCAGGTAATGAAACATTAAGAAAGAAAATATTTCCATTTTCTTTCAAGTGCTTCATCGACTCTTCTCTGAAAACCACACTTCCGCCTGTTGCAACAACTGAAGCTTTACAATCCAAGGCTTTAACCGCTTCTGCTTCACAATCAAGGAACTTTTCAATTCCGTCAGTATCGATAATATCCTGCAACAATCTATTTTCACGCTGTTGAATAATTAAATCTGTATCAACAAAGCCGATACCAAGTGTTTTTGCAAGTATAACACCGACTGTGCTTTTACCACAGCCGGGCATACCGATAAGAACTATATTAGACATAATTTAGATTGAAATTTCGTGAGCAACCTTATACATATTAAGGTCAAGTGACTTTTTCATATTGAGTGCTTCAAAAATATCGTAATCTACAATTTCATCGTGCTGCATTGCGATAACTCTGTTGCCGATACCCTCTTTAAGAAGTTCAACAGCTTTGTTACCCATAAGAGAAGCAGTAACTCTGTCGCGAACTGTCGGATGACCACCACGCTGAACGTGTCCGAGAATTGTTGCACGTGATTCAACACCTGTTTCATTTTCAATTCTCTTTGCCATTTCTTCAACGCCACCGATACCTTCAGCAACAACAATAATGAAATGTCTTTTACCTGTCAACTGTGTTCTCTTCATTCTGTCAATAACATCACGCTGGAAGTCATACTCAACTTCAGGAATAAGAATTGAAGTTGCACCACAAGCAATACCAGCGTTAAGTGCAATATAACCTGCACGTCTGCCCATAACCTCAACAACTGTACAACGGTCATGTGATTCAGATGTATCGCGAAGTCTGTCAACCATCTGGAGAACAGTATTCATTGCAGTATCATAACCGATTGTATAGTCACTACATGCAATATCGTTGTCGATTGTTCCGGGAACACCAACACATGGAAGTCCACGGAGAGATAAGTCACGAGCACCTCTGAATGAACCGTCACCACCAATTACAACGATACCGTCAAGTCCAACATCCTTAGCAACCTTAAGTGCTTTCTGAAGACCTTCTTCAGTTTTGAATTCAGGACTTCTTGCAGAATAAAGGAAAGTACCGCCACGATTGATAATGTTAGAAACTGAACGAAGGTTCATTTCATACATATCACCCTGCATAAGGCCATTATAGCCTCTTCTGATACCCATAACACGCATTCCGTTTTCACATGCTGTACGAACAACAGAACGAATTGCAGCATTCATACCAGGAGCGTCGCCGCCACTTGTAAGTACACCTATAGTTTTCATTTAATCACCCTTTTATTATATGCTAATTATTTCCAAATTGAATATTAATAATATCATACTTAATGATAAAATGCAAGTAATATGTCGATTATATTTGTAATATGACATTTTGTTCCCCTGCTACATCTTTTAAATTATATAAAAGATTATCGTTTACAGTAATTTTTTTACAAGGGAAATACTTTTTACTGTTTGCAAAATAGAAGTAAACAGGAGTATTACCTTGATTCGCAGAAGAAATCAGTTCATTGCAACTAAAATATATTGGAGAAGACTCATTTTCAACTCTGATAAAAAGTCCTTTTCGCTTACTCTGATTACTCTTTGCATTTTCAGCACTATCAGCAAAATCGAGAATAATTTTCGGGTTTTCTTCCTCCTTCATTGAAAGTCTGCCACCGACAAAAATCACATTACTATTGTAAAGTAAATTCGAGTATTTTGTAAAAAGTTTCGGGAATATTACAACTTCAATTGAGCCTGTAACACCCTCAACTGTCACAAAAGCCATTGTGTCCCCTGCTTTTGTGCGTTTTCTTGTGATATTACTTATTATACCCATTATTTTTACTGAAACTGTGTCTTCGTATTTGGAATTATAATCATTATCTGAAGATATAATTTCACCGATATCATCACATTTAAGCTTTTGTGCAAGGTCCTTATACTGCTCCATCGGATGAGAAGAAATATAAAGTCCTGTTGTTTCTTTTTCCATCATAAGTTTCGTTTGTGATGGAAATTCTTCCATTTTTTTCATTACAAACTCATTACTTGAAGCATTGTTCATAATATCGAAAAATCCAATTTGTCCTTCAAGATTTCTTCGTCTTGAAGAGTCAAGGTCGTCGATAATATCAGGAAGATTTATAAGCATTTCCTGACGATTATTTCCAAGTCCGTCAAGTGCACCACTTTTTATAAGTCCTTCAACTGCACGACGGTTAAAGCCTTTTCCGTGAGTTCGTTTACAGAAAGAATAAAATGATGTGAATTTACCGTTTAATCTTCTTTCATTGATAATAGTATCAATATAATCATGACCTAAATTTTTTATTGCAAGAAGACCAAACATTACAGTTTTATTATTATCTTCACTTACTGTAAAAGTTTTATTACTTACATTTACATTTGGTGGAAGAATACTGATATTGTTATTTTTACAGGACTGAATATAGTCTGCAATTTTTGTTGAATTATCAAGGACACTTGTAAGCAAAGATGCCATAAATTCACTTGGATAATAGTATTTTAAATATGCTGTTCTGTATGCAACAACAGCATAAGCTGCTGCGTGAGATTTATTGAAAGCATAAGATGCAAATGATGACATATCGTCAAAAATTTCGTTTGCAACTCTGTTTTCAATTCCATTTTTAAGACAACCTTCAAGGAAGAATGTTCTTTCTTCTTCCATTACCTTATGCTTTTTCTTTGACATTGCACGACGGACAATATCAGCACGTCCGAGGGAATATCCTGCCAAAGTACGAAAAATCTGCATTACCTGTTCCTGATAAACCATACAGCCATAAGTAACATCAAGAATTTCTTTGAGCATTGGTGTTTTATATCGGATATATTCAGGATTGTGTCTGTTTTGAATGTATGTGTCAATTGAATCCATCGGACCGGGTCTGTAAAGAGAAATAACAGCAATAATATCCTCAAGATTTGTGGGTTTAAGTCGCATAAACACGCTTCTCATACCACTTGATTCACATTGGAAAACACCGTCAGTCTGTCCGTTTGTGAAAAGTGAATAGACATTTTTATCGTCATAAGGAATTTTATCAATGTCAAACTCTGGATTTTTCTTTTTAACCATTTTAACACAATCGTTAATAACAGTTAATGTTCTAAGTCCCAAAAAGTCCATTTTGAGAAGTCCAAGTTCTTCAATTGTAGTCATTGTAAACTGTGTTACAACAGACTCGTCATTACAAGCAAGTGGCACATAGTCACTTACAGGTCTGTCTGTGATAACAATACCTGCTGCATGAGTTGAAGAATTTCGTGGCATACCCTCAACACTTTTTGCGGTATCAACTAAATTTTTAATCTGTGTATCACTATCATATAAAGTTTTAAACTCTTCACTTTCTTGGAGTGCTTTTTCAATTGTGATACCCAAAGTTCTTGGAATTTTCTTTGCAACATTGTCAACAGTTGCATAAGGGAGTCCCATTGCTCTGCCAACATCACGGATTGCAGCACGGGCAGCCATCGTACCAAAGGTTATAATCTGTGAAACGTGGTCAGAGCCGTATTTATCGATAACATAGTCAATAACTTCCTGTCTTCTTTCGTAGCAAAAGTCAACGTCAATATCAGGCATACTGACTCTGTCGGGATTTAAAAATCGTTCAAAAATAAGATTATATTTTATTGGGTCTATATTAGTAATTCCCATACAGTATGCACATATACTGCCTGCACCTGAGCCTCTTCCGGGACCTACAGGAATCCCTTTGTTACGAGCATATTCTATAAAATCGGCAACAATAAGGAAATAGTCAACATATCCCATATTGCTGATAACGGAAAGCTCGTATTCGAGTCTGTCAATATATAATTTATCGGGATTTTCACCATATCTTTGTTTTAATCCCTCAAAGCATTTCATTCTGAAGTAATCATAATGAGAATAGCCCTCAGGAACTGTAAAATTAGGCAATTTTGTGTTACCGAATTCAAAGTCAAAATTACACATATCAGCAATTTTTTGAGTATTGTCAATTGCTTCTTGTGTTTTTGAGAATAGTTCTCTCATTTCCTGTTCGGTTTTAAGATAGAAATTATCACTTTCAAATTCAAGTGAATTTTCTTCATCAACCGTATGGTTAGTAGCAATACAGATGAGGATTTTCTGAATATATGCATCCTCTTTATTGACATAATGCACATCATTTGTAGCAACAAGTGGAATACCCGTTTCGTTTGAAAGTCTTACAAGACCATCGTTTACAATTAACTGTTCAGGAATACCGTGATTCTGCATTTCAAGGTAGTAATTGCCCTCACCAAAGAGTGCAGAATACCAGAGTGCGGTTTCTTTCGCCTTTAAATACTCACCATTGGCAATATATTTAGGAATTTCACCTGCTAAACAAGCTGAAAGTGCAACAAGTCCCTCGTGATGCTTTTCTAATAATTCACGGTCAATTCGAGGTTTTGTGTAAAAGCCATCAACCCAAGCTGACGAAACTAATTTAATAAGATTCTTATATCCTGTTTCATTTTTACAAAGCAACACAAGATGATGTCTGTTAGAGTCAATTCCGTGCACCTTATCAAATCGTGAACGACTTGCAACATAAACTTCACAACCGATAATTGGTTTTATTCCGTGTTTTTTTGCTGTTTTATAAAAATCAACTGCACCGAATAGATTTCCGTGGTCGGTAATGGCAAGAGCAGTTTGTCCTCGTTCCTTTGCAGCAGAACAAAGCCTGTCAAGACGACACGCACCGTCAAGCAAGCTGTATTCTGTATGGACATGTAAATGAACGAAGGACATAATTCAACCTCAATTATTCAGTAACCTTTTTATAAAAATCAAAGCAATCGAATGTTGCGAAATAGTCTGCAGGAGTTTCTGCACGACGAATCATCTGGAAGCTTCCGTCTTCCTTAAGAAGAATTTCCGCTGATTTGAGTTTACCATTATAGTTGTAACCCATAGCGAAACCGTGAGCACCTGTATCGTGGATAAAGAGCAAGTCACCCATATCTACTTTTGGCAACATTCTGTCAATTGCAAATTTATCGTTATTTTCGCAAAGTGAACCTGTTACATCATATTTATAGTCACAAGGCTCATTTTCCTTACCCATAACAGTAATATGGTGATATGCACCGTAAATTGCAGGACGCATAAGGTTTACTGCACAAGCATCAACACCAATATACTCTTTATGTGTATGCTTTTCGTTGATTGCACGAGTTACAAGTGCACCATAAGGAGCTAACATAAATCTGCCAAGTTCAGTATAAATTGCAACATCATCCATTCCTGCAGGTACAAGAACTTCGTTATACACCTTTTCTACACCTGCACCGATTGCGAAAATGTCGTTGCCTTCCTGTTCAGGACGATATGGAATACCGATACCGCCTGAAAGGTTGATAAATTTGATGTTTGCACCTGTTTCTTCTTTAAGTTTTACTGCAACTTCAAAAAGAGTTTTTGCAAGTGTTGGATAATATTCATTTGTTACTGTGTTACTTGCAAGGAATGCGTGAATACCAAATTCCTCAACACCTTTTGACTTCATAATTTTGAATGCTTCAAAAAGTTGTTCAGTTGTCATACCGTATTTCGCGTCACCAGGGTTATCCATAATGTTATTTGCAATTGAGAAATATCCACCCGGATTATAACGACAAGAAAGCTTCTTCGGAAGATAACCAAGTGTCTTTTCAAGAATATCAATATGTGTAATATCATCAAGGTTGATAATTGCACCAATGTCATCTGCGTACTTAAACTCTGCAGGCGGTGTATCGTTTGATGAGAACATAATGTCGTCACCTACTGCACCGATTGCCTTTGAAAGCATAAGTTCAGTAATTGATGAACAGTCACAACCACAGCCGTATTCTCTTAAAATATTAATGAGGAATGGGTTTGGAGTTGCTTTTACTGCAAAATATTCCTTGAAACCTTTATTCCAAGCAAATGCTTTTTTAAGGTTTTCTGCATTTTTACGGATTCCTGCTTCATCATAAAGATGGAAAGGTGTCGGATAAACCTTTGCGATTTCTTCTAATTTTTCTTTTGTTGTAAATGGTACTTTGCTCATTTTTATTCTCCTAAATATTGTTCAATATATTTTTTTACTGATTCAAGTCCTTCTCCGTTTTCAGAGGAGAAAGGAATAAGTCTTTCAGGTGACACAAAGCTCATTTCTTGCTTTGAACCTTCAAGTCTTGCCGTGTAGTCCTTTTTCTTTTTGAGTTTATCGCTCTTTGTCATAACAACAATGAATTCATAACCGTTTGCTTGTAAAAACTCCATCATCATAAGGTCATCCTTTGTTGGCGGATGTCGCATATCAACAAGCTGTACAACAAGTTTGATGTTACGGTCAGAATTGAAATAACCTTCCATCATTTCTGCCCAGCGTTCTTTTTCCGTTTTAGCAACCTTTGCATAACCATAACCCGGCAAATCCACAAAATTGTATTCATCAACCTGATAAAAGTTGATTGTAATTGTTTTACCGGGAACAGAGCTTACTCTTGCAAGGTTTTTTCGTTGAAACAATTTGTTGAGTAATGAACTCTTACCAACATTTGAACGACCTGCAAAAGCAATTTCAGGCAAATCAGACTCAGGTAACTGACTGAAAGTGCCATAAGCTGCTTTAAATTCTGCTTTATCGTATCTCATAAACTCTCCTTTTTAAACAAGTGCGACTTTAAGCACGTCGTCACCTGTTTTTGCAAAAACAAAGTTGATTTTTTCTTTTACTTTTGGGTCAATTTTCTCAAGGTCGCTTCTGTTAGCCTCAGGAACAACAACAGTTTTGATGCCCTCAACATAGGCAGCCATTGTCTTTTCACGAAGTCCACCAATTGGAAGAACTCTGCCTGTTACAGTTATTTCACCTGTCATAGCAACGCTTGATTTAACCTTACATCCTGACAATGCAGAAACAAGTGCTGTAAAGATTGTCACACCTGCCGATGGGCCATCCTTCGGCACAGCACCCTCAGGGAAATGAATGTGAATATCCTTGTTCTGATAAAAATCCTTATCAATTCTGTATTTATCACCATTCATTCTTATGTAACTGATTGCTGCTTTTGCAGATTCCTTGATTACATCACCTAATGAACCTGTAAGCTCAATGTTACCTTTACCGTCCATAACAGCAACTTCAACAGTAAGCATTGTGCCACCAACGGATGTGTAGGCAAGTCCATTGACAACACCAACCTGGTCAACCTTTGAACTTTCGTCAGGTTTGAATTTTAAAGGACCTAAATATGCTTCAAGTTCAGTATCCTTAACTGTAATTTTACCATCAAAGCCCTTTGCGTACTCAACTGCAATCTTTCGAAGCACCTTTGCAATTGTTCTTTCAAGAATACGGACACCTGCTTCTTTAGTGTAACCACTGATAATTGCTTTGAGTGCTTTGTCAGTAAACTTAACATAAGACTTCTTAAGACCATTTGCAGTTATCTGCTTTGGAACGAGATGCTTTTTAGCAATATTAAATTTTTCCTCATAAGTATATCCGGGAATATCTATAATTTCCATTCTATCAAGTAATGGTGCAGGAATTCTGCTCTTGTCATTTGCAGTTGTTACAAATAAAACCTTACTCAAATCATAAGGAATTTCAAGATAATGGTCAACGAATGAGTTATTCTGCTCTGCATCAAGAACTTCAAGAAGTGCTGATGACGGGTCACCACGATGGTCGGAGCCTAACTTATCTACCTCATCAAGAAGAATAAGCGGATTTGAGCTTTTAGCTGACTCTATTGCTTCAATAATTCTTCCCGGCATTGAACCGATATATGTTTTTCTGTGACCTCGAATATCAGCCTCATCACGGACACCGCCAAGGGAAATTCGTGCGTAACTTCTGCCCATAGCATTTGCAAGTGAACGGGCAATTGATGTTTTACCAACACCCGGAGGTCCTGCAAGACAGATAATCTGTCCTTTTACATCAGGATTAATCTTTCTTACTGCAAGAAATTCAATAATTCTTTCCTTTACATCTTGGAGACCGTAATGGTCATCATCAAGCACCTTTTGTGCGTGTTCTATATCAAGATTTTCTTCCGTACAATATCCCCATGGAAGAGAAATCACCTTATCAAGATAATTTCTTATAACTGCTGACTCGGGACTTGATGACTGCATTTTCATAAGTCGGTCACATTCACGAAGAAGCTTTCTTTCAGTATCTTCTGAGAACCCTATTGCACGGATTTGTTCCTTATATTCTTCAGCTTCAGAAATTGCACCGTCACCTTCGTTAAGCTCCTCGGAAATTGCCTTAATCTGCTCACGAAGATAATACTCACGCTGATTTTCTTCCATCTGCTCCTGAACTTTATCATTGATTTCTTCTTCAATGGTCAGAAGTTCGATTTCCCGTTTAAGAATCAGGCAAAGTGACTCTGCTCGTTTTAAAGGATTCAGCTCATCAAGAAGACTCTGCTTAACAGAATACTCAAGAGGAATATTTGAAAGAATGTAGTCAGTAATTTCTCCTGCTTCCTTACGAACAGAAACGCCGATAACAATATCAGACGGAAGTTTTGGAACAAAATATGCATATTCCTCAAAAATACCAACGAGATTACGAACAAGTGCTTCCTCATATTTAGCATCTTCAGGATTTACCTTTTCTGTTTCAATACGACGAACTACTGCTGACAAGAAAGGATTTGCAGAATTGATATGTAAAAGTTCAGCACGATACAGTCCATATACCACAACACGAAGTGTATCAGTACCCGGTAACTTCATAACCTGCTTGATTTCACACACAACACCTGAACCATAAATATCATCATATCTTGGGTCATCACATTCAAGGTCCATTTGTGCTGCAAGAAAAATATTTGATTTCTTCTCCATAGCACTTCTGACTGCTTTTACTGACTTTGGTCTGCCAACATCAAAATGCAATGTCATTTCAGGAAATACCACGAGTCCACGCAAAGCAACCATTGGCATTGAAAATGATTTTTCATTAAATTCATTGAAAATTTTATTAGTGTTTTCCATTTTTGAATATATCACTCCTATTATGAACTAATATTATATAATAAAAGACAAATTACTGCAAGAAATACTATTGAATTTTTTAAAAATAATTTAAATTATTATGTGCATTGTTAAAAATACGCACAACTTTTAGTGCTATATCAACTTTTTTGTAAAAAACTTTGTTATTTTCTTGTCAATCTATTGACTTTTACCTACCACATTTGATATAATCACTCACGATGTTTATATTTTTAACACAATATATTTCATAAATTAACTTTTTGGAGGTTTTTTATTATGGCAAGAGTTTATAATTTTTCAGCAGGTCCTTCAATGCTTCCTGAAGAAGTATTGAAAAAGGCAGCTGCAGAAATGCTCGATTATGAAGGAAGCGGACAGTCAGTTATGGAAATGAGTCACCGTTCAAAGGTTTACGACTCAATCATCAAGGGTGCTGAACAGCTTCTTCGTGAACTTATGAATATTCCTGATAATTATAAGGTTTTATTCTTACAGGGTGGTGCTTCAACACAGTTTGCTGCTATTCCACTTAACTTTATGAATAAAAATGGTAAAGCTGACTTCGTAATTACAGGTCAGTGGGCAAAGAAGGCATATCAGGAAGCACAGAAATACGGTGAATGTAAAGCAGTCGCATCTTCAGCTGATAAGACATTCTCATATATTCCAAAGCTTAACAAAGATGAATTTACAAAGGATGCTGACTATTTCTATATTTGTATGAACAACACAATTTACGGTACAGTTTATCACGAACTCCCTGACACAGGTGATGTTCCTCTTATTGCTGATATTTCATCATGCTTCCTTTCAGAACCAATTGATGTTTCTAAATTCGCAATGGTTTATGGCGGTGCACAGAAAAACGTTGCTCCTGCAGGTCTTACAATCTGTATTATCCGTGAAGATATGCTCGGTAATGCAAGAGATATTACACCAACAATGCTCAACTATCAGATTATGGCTGATAACAATTCTCTTTACAACACACCACCATGCTATACAATTTATATTTGTAAGCTTGTTCTCGAATGGCTTAAGGAAATGGGTGGACTTGAAGCTATCAAAGAAAGAAATGTAAAGAAAGCAAAAATTCTTTATGATTTCCTTGACAACAGCAAGATGTTCAAGGGTACAGTTGTTCCTGAAGACCGTTCTCTTATGAATGTTCCATTTGTTACTGACAGTGAAGAGCTCAATGCAAAGTTCATTAAAGAAGCAACTGAGGCAGGTTTTGTTAACCTTAAGGGTCACCGTTCAGTTGGTGGTATGAGAGCTTCAATCTACAATGCTATGCCTGTTGAAGGTGTAGAAAAGCTTGTTGAATTTATGGCTGAATTTGAAAAAGCAAATTCATAAGGAGAAACTATTATGTATAACATTTTAACTTTAAATAAAATTTCTGAAACAGGTCTTTGCCGTTTCAGTGATAATTATTCTTGTGCTACTGACGCTAAGAATCCTGATGCAATTCTTGTTCGTTCAGCATCAATGCACGATATGGAATTTGATGCTAACACTCTTGCAATTGCAAGAGCCGGTGCAGGTGTCAACAATATTCCAATTGACAAATGCAGTGAAGCAGGTATCGTAGTATTTAATACTCCCGGTGCTAATGCAAATGCTGTTAAGGAACTCGTTCTTACAGGTCTTTTTCTTTCATCAAGAAAGATTATTCCTGCAATTGATTGGGCAAAAACATTAAAAGGAAATGGCGACACAGTTCCAAAGGATGTTGAAAAAGGTAAGAGTGCTTTTGCAGGTCCTGAAATCAAGGGCAAGACTCTTGGTGTAATCGGTCTTGGTGCAATCGGTATTCTTGTTGCTAATGCTGCAGCAGCACTTGGAATGAAAGTTATCGGTTATGACCCATACCTTTCTGTTGCACAGAGTATTACACTTAATCATCATGTAAAGCTTACAGATAATCTTAACACTATCTATGCTGAAAGTGATTACATCACTCTTCATTTACCTCTTAACGACAGCACAAGAGGACTTATCAATGCTGACACAATTGCAACAATGAAAGACGAAGTGAGAATCCTCAACTTTGCTCGTGGTGAACTTGTTGACACAGACAGTATCCTTTCTGCTCTTGAAAACGGCAAGGTTGCTTGTTATGTAACTGACTTCCCTAACGATGCCGTTATCGGTGCAACTGGCGTTATTGCTATTCCTCACCTTGGTGCTTCAACTCCTGAATCAGAAGACAACTGTGCTATGATGGCTGTTGACCAGGTTGCTGACTTCCTTGAAAATGGTAGCATTGTAAATTCAGTTAACTACCCTGCTGTTTCAATAAGTGCTTGTGACAAACACAGAATTACAATCATGCATAAAAACATTTCAGGTATTGTAAGTAAGATTACATCTGCTTTCGCTAATGAAGATGTTAACATTGATAATATGGTTAACAAATCTAAAGGCGAATACGCTTACACAGTTATCGACTCAGATACAGGTGCTTCTCCTGAATCACTTGAAGCACTTAAGAAAATTAACGGAATTATTCGTATAAGAGTTATTAAGTAATTTATATGCTTGAATAGAGAAATCCCTTGTAGTGAAAACTCACCACAAGGGATTTTTTATTGACTTTATAAAATCAATAGAGACGTTGTAACATACAAATTGGTGTTTATGGGGATATCCCTCTTTCGTCACTCGCTCTGCTCGTGCCACCTTCCCCTCCATGGGGAAGGCAAAATTAGGCTCCCCACTTGATGGGGAGCTGTCACCGTAAGGTGACTGAGTGGCCTGACAAATTATAATTTACTTAATTAACACAGAAATGACGTAAAACTATTCTAAAAAATCAGCTCCCCTTGATTAGGAGAGCTGAGCATTATTTCTTTTATATTGAGTTTTTATCTAACGCTATCATAAACCTCATAGAAGTTCTTGATGAATGTTGTGCCTGCGTGTTTACCGTAAGAGATAAGACACCATGTATCACTATCAAAACCACCTGAAAGCTCATTATACTGGTAACCTGCCATTACGAAATTAGCTTCGTTTGCAACATAACCTGCAGCATCGTTCATAAGGTCCATAATGATAATATCTTCACCTGTATATTCCCTTATAGGCTTCATTGGGAATCCTTTTGCACCATTACCGCCCATAAGAAGTTCACCAAATGTTTCACCAGGGCTCATATATACTTTCATATTGTCGCCGATTTCAAGGTAACCAACTTCAGTAACTGTGTAGTAATTCCAATTATCGTCTTTAAGAACAAGGTTGTCTGCAATTGATGTTTTGCCAAGAAGTCCAACAATATTGTTTTCAATCTGAACTGTAAACTGCTTTGATTTAACATTAAGAACAGGCTTAACTTCTTCCTTTTTAGCTGTAGGAAGACCTTCATACCAAACAGTATATTCTTCCTGACCGCTATATTTTTCTACTCCAAGCTTATCGCCTGTTGCCTTGTTGAGTGCAATTCTTTCTGATTTTGTCATACTCATACCAAGAAGAATGTAACCAAATTCATAGCCTAATCTCATTGCACCGAAGTGAGCTGAACCATCAATTCCATCATTAGAATTTCCTCTTGATGAAGAAACTGTTGAAACATTACCCTGAAGGAAAATAAAGTTATATCCTGCAGAATTAAGTAGCTTTTCAATATACCAAATACAGTCAGCAGTGAATTTTCTGTCAAGTTTTAATGGGTCACTTTCATCCATATTCCAGTCAAAGCTTGCTGATTCAGGATGACAACCAAATGTTGAAATGATTGTAGGTGTTTTGCTTTTAGCAAATGGTACGAATTCAAGCTTATACATGTTTGTATCATAGCAAATTGGTGCAGTACGGTCAAAGAGGTAGTCACCAATATCAACCTTTGAATAATACATCTTACCTGTTGTCATATCAGCAAGAGCAGCTTCAACAGCTTTCTTTGAACCAGCTATCAAAGATTTGATAAATTCACGAGGTACGCCATATTTAGTTTCGTTAGTTAATGTATTATTAACAAGACATCCGATAGGGTCAGTCCAAACGCCCTGTGAATCAATACCTGTATGAATATGTGTGCAAGAAACGTTAATACTTACGATATTGTTTTTTTCAGCGATTTCTTTTAATGCTTCACGAATAAGACGAACATCAGAGTTTGCAAGACCCATTGCATCAACTGCGATAAATACAACATTACCTCTTCCTGAACCATCATTCATAACAACAACTCGTGCCATTAAATCTTCATAGTTGCCGTCATCGTCCTTATACATCTCGTTGCCATATACATAAGGAATATATGCACCTTTTGCATAAGACTTTTCACCAAAATCTTCAGGGAGAATTGATGCTTTACCATATCCAAGGCTCCAAACTTTATCACCCTGTGGTTCATCAATAAACTTATCCATACCTGGATAGAAATTCTCATAAGAATTAATATCAAATTCTTCATAATCAAGCACAGCAGCTGAATCAGGAACAACAATGCAAAGAGCTTTACCAAGAACATCGTTTATAAAGAAATTACTTACAGTATTAAGCACTTTATAAAGGAAAATTTTTGTTTGTAAGTCCTCGTCAACCTCTACTCCTGTATCTGATGCAGCAACATACTCTGCAGCAGAAGCATAAGATTCTTCAGCACTTGCAGGCAACACAAACATTGGAATTACTATACAAATACAAAGAATCAATGAAAGAATTGATTTTGCTGTTTTTTTCATAATAACATCCTACCTTCTTTTAATTTAATCTATCTCTTATTTCATCTCGGAAGATGAAACGATATCCGTTTTCAATAAGCCACTTATCATTAACAATTAAATGACCTAAACCTTTTATTTTGGCAAGTCTTGGTTCCGGAACAATTTCACATCTGATACTCAACTGGTTGGATAACCTTTCAGCAATATCAAAAATTAGTGAACCGCCACCACAAAGCATTATACCATTATCAGCCGCATCTGACAACAGGTCAGGAGAAATTCTTAAAATATCCTGATGAATTTCTTTAATAATCATATCAATTTGTTCATCAACATAAGGATAAACTTCAGTTGATGTAACTTCAAAGGATATAGGCAATTTATCAAGTGCACTTTTTCCGGAAACAAAAAGAGCTGATTCACATTCTCGTTTTTCTGCAGATGTAATCTTATTTTTAATTTCACGTGCTGTATGTGGTCCGACAAGAATATCCCTGTCTTTCCGCAAGTGGTTCATAATTGCCTTATCTATATCATAACTTCCGTGTTTAATTGTACCTTTAGCACCAATTCCGCCTGAAGAGATTATTGCATATTCGGTAATGTGATGACCAATATCAATTACCATTCTTCCGCCTGTGTTTTCATCAGAAGAATCGCAACCGAATGCAGATGCTAAAACGCCTTCAATAAGGCAAACTCTTCCTGCACCTGCCAAAGTAACAACATCAAGTAATGTTTTCTTTTCAAGACCTGAAACATTTGTAGGTAATGAAAGAATTATGTTAGGCTTATAAATTCTGTTACCGCAGACACGCTGAATATAAAATCTCAACATTCTTTCTGCCATAACGAAATCAGAGACAACACCATTCTGGATAACCTTTGAAATGCTGATATCATCACCACTTCTGCCATAAACATTATAGGCAGCTTTACCAAAGGCAATCGGATTACCTGTCTGATTATCAATGGCAACAATAGATGGTTCATCGGCTACGATTCCTTTGCCCTCAACATAGATTTTAAGGGAATACGAACCAAAATCAATACCGATTTTCATTCCTTTCAAGGTGTCATCTCCTTTCAGTAATTAATTTATGCTTAATTTTTTCTGAACTGTTGTTTAAGTCTTAAGTCCTTTGAAAGAATTGTCTTACGAAGTCTAATATTTTCAGGAGTGACCTCCATAAGCTCATCATCTTTAATAAATTCCATTGACTGTTCAAGGCTTAATGTTGTATGTGGTACTAATCGTAATGCATCATCAGAACCGGAAGCACGTGTATTTGTAAGATGCTTTGTCTTACAGATATTACAAGTCAAATCCTCGTTCTTTGAACACTCACCAACAATCATACCTTCATAAACAGGAACACCTGGACCGATAAACAAACGTCCTCTGTCCTGAGTATTAAACAAGCCATAAGCAGTACTTTCACCTGTTTCGTGAGCAACAATTGAACCTCTTTCACGAGTTTCAATATCACCTTTATACGGCTCATAGCCTGAAAACAGGTTATTCATAATACCATTACCGTTTGTATCAGTCATAAACTCCGAACGATAACCGATAAGACCACGAGCAGGAATTTTAAATTCAAGATGTGTTGTTCCGCCCTCACGAGTTCCCATATTTTCAAGCTCACCACGACGAGAACCGATTTTCATCATTACAGAACCTACATATTCCTCGGGAACCTCAACAATCAACAATTCAATTGGTTCCAAAAGAACGCCATCCTTCATTTTTGTAATTACCTTTGGTCGAGAAACCTGAAATTCATAACCTTGACGACGCATTGTTTCTATGAGAATTGATAAATGCAATTCACCACGACCTGAAACCTTGAATGTATCAGTTGATTCAGTTTCTTCAACTCGCATACTTACATTTGTTTCAACCTCTTTAAAAAGTCTGTCACGAAGATTACGGGAAGTTACAAACTTGCCTTCCCTACCTGCAAACGGGCTGTCATTAACAATAAAGTTCATAGAAATTGTAGGTTCATCAATTTTAATGAACGGAAGAGGTTCAATGCAATCAGGAGAACAAAGTGTTTCACCGATATTAATATCAGTAATACCTGAAATACAAATAATATCACCAACTGATGCTGACTCAACTTCAACTCGTTTAAGACCTTCAAACTGATATAGTCGTGAAATCTTGACATTTTGCTGAGTACCGTCTATTTTACAAAGGACTAATGAGTCATTTCTGTTGATTGTACCTCTTTCAACTCTACCAACACCGATACGACCGATATAATCGTCATAATCAAGACTTGAGAAAAGAACCTGAAGCGGAGCATCACTATCCCCTGTCGGTGGCTCAATGTTCTCAATAATTGCATCGAATAACGGTCTTAAGTCTCCTTCACGGACATCAGGGTCAGTTGATGAATAGCCATCTCTTGCAGAGGCATAAATAACAGGAAACTCAATCTGCTCATCACTTGCACCAAGTTCAATGAATAAATCAAGCACCTCATCAATTACTTCAGCAGGACGAGCACCCGGTCTGTCAATTTTATTAACAACAACTAAAACTTTTTTATTAAGGCCAAGAGCTTTTTTTAAAACAAATCTTGTCTGTGGCATACATCCTTCAAATGCGTCAACCAAAAGTAAAACGCCATCTACCATCATAAGGATTCGTTCAACCTCGCCACCAAAATCAGCATGGCCGGGTGTATCAACAATATTTATTTTAATATCTTTATAATGAACTGATGTATTCTTTGAAAGAATTGTAATTCCTCGTTCTCTTTCAAGGTCATTGGAGTCCATTACTCTATCTTGAACAACTTCGTTTGTTCTGAAAATACCGCTTTGTTTTAAAAGCTCATCAACCAAAGTTGTTTTACCGTGGTCAACGTGTGCAATAATTGCTATATTTCTTACATCTTCTCTTTTTTTCAATCTATTTTCACCTTCATTGGATAACTTAACAACTTATTTTACCACTATAATTTCCAATACGCAAGACAAATAATGAAATGAAAAACTAAAAATCTTTACAAAAATAATAAAATAAGATAAAATATAATAAGAAATTTATAGGAGTATAATAATGAGCAAAAAAATTACACTTAAAGTATTATCTTCACTTAAAAAAATATATCATAACGATAAATTACCTGAAAATGACTATCCAGGTTTTTCCATGCTTAAAAATGAAGTTAAATCATTTCAGATTGCAGTAGAAACTGATTTTCAATTTAACGGAAAAATCATAATTGAATCTTTATTTGATTTGGTTAACGTATATTCTGTTGAACATATTAAGTCTGATTATCCCATGTCAAAAGGTGCTGATGATTATTATCGTTTTAGCGACGACGGATACTATCCTGATTTACTTTTGCCTGTTTCAGACGAAATCTCATTTAAAAAAGGCATCAACATTTTCTGGATTGAAATAAAAGCAAATAATAATCTAATTGGACAACATAAAGTAAATATAAGAATACATAATGAAAGTACCGAAATAACAGAAAAAAGTTTAGATATTGAAGTGATTGATTGTGAACTCGATTTTAAGGATTTTATATATACAAATTGGTTTCACACAGATTGTCTGATGTCTTATTACAATGTTGATGTTTTTAGTGATGAATATTGGAGAATTACTGAAAACTATTTAAAAACTGCAAATGAATACGGAATGAACTGTGTTCTCACTCCAATTTTCACTCCACCTCTTGACACTGAAGTCGGAAAAGAAAGACCAACGGTTCAATTAATTGATGTTTACATAAATAATGGTAAATACTCATTTAATTTCGATAAGTTGACAAAGTGGATAAAAATGTCCCAAAAATGCGGAATCAGATATTTTGAACTTGCACATTTCTTCACCCAATGGGGAGCAAATCACGCACCTAAAATAATGGCTACGGTTGATGGTGAATATAAGAAAATCTTCGGTTGGGAAACAAAATCTTCCTCTAAAGAATACACCAATTTCTTAACAGAGCTTTCTGTTGAATTAAAAAAATATCTTGAAACAAACGGACTTGAAAAAAGAGTTCTTATTCATGTAAGTGATGAACCGAATTTCTCAATGTTGCGTTCATATTCAAAAGCATCAAAATTAATACATAAATTATATAATGGTTATAAAATCGTTGATGCTTTGTCTGATATATGGTTTTACAGACTTGGTATTGTTTCTACTCCAATTCCATCAAATGACCATATTGATAAATTTATCGGAAAAACTGACGAATTATGGACTTATTATTGTAGTGCACAAACCAAGAAAAATGTTTCCAACAGATTTTTCTGTAATGATTCTATAAGAACACGAGTAATTGGCTACCAGATGTTTAAATATGATGTTAAAGGCTTTTTACATTGGGGTTATAACTTCTATTATACGCAATTATCAAAAGCTCTTGTTGACCCATTTAAAGTAAGTGATGCAGGCGGAAAATTCCCATCTGGCGACAGTTATGTCGTTTATCCTGCTAAAGATGGTACTGCTTATCATTCAATAAGATTAAAAGTCTTTTATGATGCTTTGCAAGATATGGCTGCATTAAACTCACTTGAAAAACTGACAAGTAAGCAATACTGTTTGAATATTGTTGAAAATAAACAGCAAATAACTTTTTCCGATTATCCTCATTCTGATGAATGGCTTTTAAATACAAGAGAAAAAATTAATTATGCAATTAAGGAAAATTTAAAATGAAACGAGTTTTTAAAGAATTAAAAAACTTTATAAAAGAGACTGATAAAGTGTTATTGGGTCTTTGTATGTTGGCATCAGCATTCGGATGTATATCCGTTATGAGTGCTACAAAGTGGACTGTCGGTGACGGTGGAATGTTTTCACGAGATTTCATAGTTATGGTTGCTGCTGTTTGTGCAGGTATTTTCATAGCACTTGTAATATCCGTTATCGACTATGAATTTATTATGAAAATGGCACCTCTTATCGGACTGGTCTGTATTGCACTTATGCTTTTACTTTTTGCCATTGGTGTAGGACCACCTGAACGACCTGATGCAAAAACTTGGATTGACTTTGGTTTTGTATATTTTCAACCGTCAGAAATTGTTAAAGTTGGTTTCATAATCACTTTTGGTGTACATCTTGAAAGACTTAAGAGTAATATTAACCATCCTTTTTCTATTTTACAACTTGGTATTCACGCACTCATTCCAATCGGACTTGTTATTAAAACCGGTGATATGGGTTCTGCTCTTGTATTTATTATTATTGCATTCGCTATGCTTTTTGTTGCAGGACTTCATTGGGGATACTTTTTAGGTGGCGGACTTCTTATTATAGCAGCTTTACCGCTTGCCTGGATGTTCTTACTTGACAATATTCAAAAAGAAAGATTCTTAGCACTCGCCTACCCTGATTTATATCCAGATATTATTTATCAGCAAAAACGAGGACTTGCCGCACTTGGTGGCGGTGGAATAACAGGTCAGGGACTGTTCAAAGGTTCATTGACACAAATACCAAATGCAATTCCTGAAGCAGAAAATGATATGATATTTACAGTAATTGGTGAAGAATTAGGCTTAATCGGTTGTATTATTGCACTTCTTATTCTTACATTTATTGTATTAAGAGTTATAAACACAGGACGACATGATAATGTTGGCAACACTAAAGTTATGTGTTATGGTGTTGCGGCAATGATTATAGGACAAGTTATTATCAATGTAGGTATGTGTCTTATGCTTTTACCTGTTATCGGTATTACCCTGCCTTTCTTTAGTGCAGGCGGTTCATCAAACCTTTGTATTTATTTCTCAGTTGGTCTGATTTTAAGCTTTTACAGATATAATCAGCAAAGAGATATGATACACGTTAGCCAGTCAAATATTTACAATCCATTTTCGGAGATATAACAGATTATAAAATAAGAGGCCACAAAAAGTGACCTCTTAATTTTATGCTTTTTTGACTACACCCATGTTTGCCATAATCTTTTTTGTACCGACTTTTTCAAAGGCAATTTCCATGAGTGTATCATTTCCCATTGGTTTTAACGATACAATCATACCTTTGCCGAATACCCTATGAGTAACTGTTTCACCGACAATAAATGTATCTGTTGATTTTTTTGGTGCTGAATTGAATCCCACACCAAAACCGCTTGTTGCAGGTTTAGATGGTGTAGGAGCAGAAGTTATATTCTGTCGGATTGGTGTTCTTGGCTTAACAAGAATTTCACAGCAATCCTTTGGTAATTCCTCCAAAAATCTCGATGGTCTGTTATACTTTGTTGACCCAAAAATCATTCTTGAACGAGTGTTGAGAAGATACAATTTTTCCTTTGCTCGTGTAATACCAACATAAGCAAGTCGGCGTTCTTCTTCTATTTCAGAGGAATCATAAAGTGACTGCATTCCCGGGAAAACACCTTCCTCAAGTCCGGGAATGAATACAACAGGAAATTCAAGACCTTTTGATGCATGTAAAGTCATTAAAACAACTGAATCAGCATCTGCATTGTAATTATCAATATCAGTCAACAATGCAACTTCTTCAAGGAAATCGGACAATTCACCTTCAGGATTTTCTTCTTTATATCGAATAAGGTTTGAATTCAGTTCATCTAAGTTCTGAAGTCTGTCTTCAAGTTTTTCTTTATCGGTTGATGCAAGATAATCTTTATATCCTGTTTCGTCAAGTAACGAAATGAAAACAGACGACATAGATTCACGATTAAGCAAATCAGCAAAGCTTTCAATCATCTGTGTAAACTCAATCAGTTTTTGTGAGCTTCGTTTAAGTTTTTCATATTCATCAGCAGTTTTAAACACTTGGAACAAACTGATATTCAAAGCATCTGAAATCTCTTTTGCAGTTGCAATTGTAGTTGCACCGATTCCACGCTTCGGAACATTGATGATTCTTTCAAGTCTTACACTATCATCGTGATTGGAAATAACAGAAAGATATGCAATTGCATCTTTAATTTCCATACGGTCATAGAACTTATGTCCGCCGATAATTCTGTATGGAATACCACTTCTTACAAAACATCTTTCAATTGAGTTGGACATAGAGTTCATACGATAAAGAACAGCAAAGTCGCTGAACTTTCTGTTTGAATTCATCTGTTTCATTATTTCATCAGAAATGAACTTTCCTTCAGAATATTCGTCTTCAAGAGTGTTGAGAACGATTTTGTCACCTGAACCGTTTGCTGTCCAAAGGTTTTTACCTTTTCGTTGCTCATTATTTGAAATAACAGCATTTGCACCGTCAAGAATATTCTGTGTTGAACGATAATTCTGTTCAAGACGAATAACCTGTGCATTTTTGAAATTATTCTCAAAACTTAAAATATTCTCAATTGTTGCACCACGGAATTTATAAATACTCTGGTCGTCGTCACCAACAACACAGATGTTGTTATAACCCTCCGACAAAAGTTTTGTAAGCATAAACTGTGCGTGGTTTGTATCCTGATACTCGTCAACGAGAACATATCTGAACTTTCTCTGATAATATTCTCTTACATCATCATTTTCCTTTAAGAGCTTAACTGTATAGAAAATAATATCGTCAAAGTCCATAGCATCAGCACTTTTTAAAAGTTTCTGATACTTAGCGTAACACTCGCCAATTTGCTTTTCTCTGTAATTACCACTACCTAAATTCAAAAACTCTTCAGGTGGTACGAGCATATCCTTTGCACGACTGATTTCTGCAAGAATAGATTTGTGTGGAAGGAATTTATCGTCAATATTAAGAAGTCGCTGACAATCCTTCATAATTCGCTTACTATCATCAGTGTCATATATAGTGAAATGTTTTGAAAAACCTAAAAGTTCGGCATTTCTGCGTAAAATACGGACACAAATTGAATGGAATGTACCTGCCCATATATCATTTGCCTCTTCACCTATTCTTAAAGCCAATCTGTCTTTTAATTCATTAGCGGCTTTATTTGTAAATGTAAAAGCAAGGATTTCCCAAGGTTTTGGTGCATCAACTGACAAAAGATTTTTAATGTAAGGATAAACGCTGTTATTTCCCTCATAATACTCCTTCATCAATCCGTAAGAATCATCTTCTGGATAATGCTCCAACTCATTTGAATTATATGCATTACCGTATTTAATAAGATTTGCAATACGATTAACCAGAACAGTGGTTTTACCACTACCTGCACCCGCAAGAATTAAAAGCGGTCCATCAATTGATAAGACCGCTTTCAACTGCATAGGATTCATTTTATTAAATTCTTTTTCAATTATCTTTTTTCTTAACTCACAGATTTGTGAATACATTTATATTTCTCCTATACCATTAGAAAAGTGAATTTCCGTAACTATCTATACCAACCACAAGAGGGAATTTATCAAAAACAAGTTTTTTTACTGACTCACAGCCTAAATCATCAAATGCAATTACTTCACATTTCGTAATACACTTTGAAGCAAGAGCACCTGCACCGCCTGTTGCACAAAAATATATTGCATTGTTTCTGATTATAGCTTCAATAACATCTTGATTTCGAGGACCTTTGCCAATCATACCCTTAAGACCTAAATCAAGTAAAACAGGTGCAAATTTGTCCATTCTGCTTGACGTTGTAGGGCCACAACTACCGATAGCCATTCCATCAGGAGTTGGTGTCGGTCCTGCATAATAGACAAATGCATTTTCAAGTTCAAAAGGCAATTTTTCTCCTGACTCAATTAACTGCATTATTCTTTTATGTGCAGCATCACGTGCAGTATAAACAACGCCAGAAAGGAAAACCCTGTCACCTGCTTTAAGGTCACTCACATCAGATATAACATCATTTGTATCAAAATAATATTCGGACATTATTATTCCTCGTTAATTGTAACAGTATATGTAACATCACTGTCCTGAACATCATCTGCTGTGTCATAATCAAAATTATGTGATTCAAGTTCAGACAAGTCAGTATGTAAATTCAGAAGATTTGAAGCTGAAGAATTAAGCTTTGAGCTGAGTGCATAAACATCCTTATGAAGCTGTTCAATTGATGAATTAAACTTTCTTGAAATTACATCAACATCCTTAAGAAGTGACTCGATTTCAGCAGCTTCACGCTTAATATCCTGTGAAGCAAAAGCACCGATATCCTTTGCCTTACTCTTTGCATTTTCAACAAGGTCGTCAGAATAACGACGAGCATCAATATAAGCTGCACCAATTTGCTTTTCGGCACGTCTTAACTTCTCACTCTTTTCGTCAAATTCAACACTTTTTTCACTTAACTGTTTATTTTCTGAAAGAACTTCCTCAAGCTTCTGATTAAGCTCAGCAATTTCCTTTTCTTTTTCGTTGAGCTTTTCATTAACAACAGTTAATTCTTCAAGCTTTTCTTCGAGCTCTTCAATCTTATTTTTAAGCTCAAGTGCTTCCTCACGCTTTGAATCAAGTGATGCTTTTGTTTCAGCAGTTTCAGCCTGAAGTTGTTCGATAAGAGCGAGAACATCTGATTTTTTAAAACCACCAAAAAGAGCAGTTTTCATTACTGTAAATTCTTTACTCATATAAATTTTCCTCTTGATATATGATTTTTATTTATTTTAACAGAAAATTTGTCATAAAACAACACTTATTGCAAATTTTATTATTTATATAAAAAAAGAATAGACAATGTGTTGAGAATGATGTAAAATGAATATCGGGAGGAATGCTTTATGAAAAAATCAACCAAGAATATGTTAAAAGCAAGTGCAATCGTTGGTACAACAGCTGGAGTTGTTTATCTTGCAATGGGGTCTCTCTTATACTATTTCACATTAACATCCAGTGGATTAAACAGACCATTTATTGCTAAAATTGCAAGTGGTACAAAAAATCCTGATGAAGAAAGAATTCGTATTAATGAATTAAAGAAAGAAGGCATTAAATGGTTTGATGCAATGCCAAAAGAATCCCTTGTAATCAAATCAACAAATTTCAATAAAATTTTACACGCTAACTTAATTTTGCCTGAAAAAGAAAGTAATATTTTTGTATTTGTTATTCACGGATATACATCAAGCCCTCGTGGAATGGGTGTTTATGTCAAGCATTATCACGAAATGGGCTATAATGTGCTGACTCCATCTCTTAACGGTCACGCTGAAAGTGAATCTTCACGCATTACAATGGGTTGGAAGGACAGACTTGATGTTATTGACTGGATAAACTTTATTGTTGAGAATTATCCTGATTGTAAAATTGTTCTTCACGGTGAATCAATGGGCTCGGCAACAACCATGATGGCTACGGGTGAAGATTTGCCTGAAAACGTAAAAGTTGCAGTTGCAGATTGTGGATTTACATCAGTGTGGGATATTTTTGACAATAAAATACGAAATAATTTTAAATTACCTACATTTCCATTTCTTAACAGTATGAATTCTGTCAATATGGTTTGTTCAGGATTTAATTTTAAAAAGGCATCTTCAATTGAACAGTTGAAGAAATCAAAAACACCAACAATTTTCATACATGGTGATAAGGATACCTTTGTTCCTTATGAAATGCTTGATAAGAATTTCGAAGCCTGTGCAAGTGAAAAAGAAAAAGTAACAATTGCAGGTTCACCACACGCAAGGAACTCAATTGTTAATCCTGAATTATATTGGAGTTCAGTTGAAAAATTTATAACAAAATATTTATAATTCTACATACAAAAGCTGTCTTACATTTTCTTGTAAGACAGCTTTTTTGAATATTGATTTTCTATTTAATTTTACTATATGCTTCAAGACTTTTGCTCATTTTGTCGATATATTCCTCGATTTGCGGGTCAGAGTTAAGATTTCGTATTGCTTCAAGGTGGTTTTGTGTTTCGTCAGCATAAGACTTTAATTGTTCATTTTGTTTTTCTATGATGCTGTAATATGTTTTTTCTGTTTCAACTTTTTGCATTTTACTTTTAATGCGGAAAAGCTCATTTTCTTTTTCAAAACTTCTTTGATACACGAAAAATAAGAATACCATAGGAACAAAAAGAAGCAAAATCACAATTGCAAGTGCAAACTGTCCTTTTTCATTAACGCCACCAATTGTGCAAACATACCATAATGTTGTAAGAGTCACAAGAACAGAAAGTGGGTATATACAAAGAGAAAGAGGAATTTTAGCCTTATTTTCACACTTAAGAAATCTTGATAAAATAAGAATTGTTAAGAAATGTAAAACTTTTGAAAAGATTCCAATCATAACAATCATAAAATCATCTGTAAGATATCCCTGCATAACAGATTCTGTTGTTGAAACCAAAATTATTTCTACTGCATATTCCCACACGCTACAGAAAAACATAATAATTATTGAATATAATATAGCTTTAACTAATTTGGCTTTAAAACACAAATAACAGAACAATATGTTTATCAGACAATAACAAATTAAATTTAACCAGACAACATTTCCACCAAGTACATTAACAAGCATTGCAAAATAATGGAAAATTAAACCAATAATAAGGCATCTTGTTGGTTCATATTTCCTCTCAAGGGCATGAGAAAAGAATATGTAAGCTGCAATTGCTTCAATAAAATATGCAGCAGTTAAAACAATATAATAAAACATTTTGTTTCCTTTCCAACTAAAAATTTTTATTTATTTGTTTTATAAATTATAGGTGAGGCTTCTTCTTGATGGGAAGGCAATCATCCTCACAAACTCCAATTTTATGTGTTATTTTTTGACAGAATCATTCATCATAACAGTTGCTGTGAAAACTTTATTTTCACTATCATATTCCCAGTCGTAATCACCATTATATTTTGAGAGTGTTTTTATAACGCTTTTAAGACCGATACCGTGAAGTTTTTTATCGATTTTTGTGGTAACCAATCTATCGTTTACAACTTCGGGAATTGTGTCACAACTGTTAGTAATAATCAAAACATCATAGGTATTTCTGTAATCAGTTGATAAAGTGATTTCACGTTTTTGTGATTTTTCAGCAGACTCCAATGCGTTGTCGAGAAGATTACCAAGGATAGTTACAAGGTCATAGCTTTCGACATATTCAAGGTTTTTAAGTCTTGTGTCAAAAGTAAATTTAACATCTTTGATAGAACATTCTGTTACATATCTATTAATAATAACATCAAGTGAATGGTTACCACTACGACTAACCTTACTGTATGTCGCAAGACTTGCTGTAATTTTATTAAGATACTCTTCAATTTGTGGGTCAGTATTTAAGCTCCTGATTGCAGAAAGATGATTTTTAGCATCGTGAGCATAAATTCTTAAATTCTGATTTTGTTTATCAAGAATATCATAATAAGACTTTTCAGTTTCAACCTTATCCATTTCATTTTTCAATCGGAAAAGTTCATTTTCTTTTTCAATGTTTCGCTGATAAATCAGGAACAACAGAGTTGTAGGCACAATAAGTACAAGGCTGATTATTGCTAATGCTATCTGTCCTGTTGAATTTACACCGCAATAAGCACAGACATAGAAGAATATGTGAAGTGAAATCATAAGTGCTAAAGGATAGATAAAGAACGAAAGTGGTGCTTTAAAACTACCGTCTTTAACAATAAATCTTGATAAAATAAGTACAGTTATGAACAACAGACCTTTACAAATACAAGCCATTACAACAAAGGAAAAAGCACCATTTAAATGTTCTACAAGGTCTTTTTGCATAATTGTTGTTAATATGAATTCAACAACTATTTCCCATATTACACCAATAAGAGTGATTATAGCACCATAGAACAAAGACTTTTTAACATTAAGGTTAAAACAAAGATATGCATAAAGTATGTCAATAAAAAGATATACGAACAAATTGAGCCATATTGTCTGTTTACAAAGCATATTTAATATACAACCAAAGGCAAACAAACCGATACCAATTAGATAACAATGTGATGTTTTTACTTTCTTTTCAGCCGCTGCAGAAAAGAATACATAAGCTGATATAAATTCAATAATGTAAGCAACAGTTATTCCACCATACAAATACATCAAATCATCTCCTTTTCAGATATCTGAACCAGGCTTTGTGAAAATTTGTCTGTTTTCTTGGCGCAACAGGTATTCGGATTGTTTCATTAAGATATAGTTCTTCATAGCTGTATTTAGTTACATAATGAAGATTCACTAAAAATGATTTATGAACACGATAAAAGAAAGTTGTAGGTAATTTATCTGCCCATTCGTCAATTGTTTCATTTATGATTAACTGTCCATATTTTGTATATAAATATGTCTTTCTGCTTTTGTTTTCTATATAAATAATGTCATCAACAAGAATTCTTTTGTGTTCTTTATTGCTGTAAACAAAAACATCGACATAAGCACCGTCAATATATTCCATTGCTTTATCAAGACTTGAATACAGACGATTAACATCAAACGGCTTTTCAAAGAAACGAAAAACCTGTAAATCCATTGCCGTATCCTGATATTCATTGAATGATGTAACGAAAAAGATTACAACCTTACTGTTTCTCTGCTTCAGTTCATAGGCCAAATCAATACCGTCATACTGTGGCATTTTTATATCAAGAAAAACCAAATCATAAACAAAATCATTATTTAAAATCTCGTTTGGTGATGTGGTTGTATCAATCTGAAAAGATATCAAATGATTAGTCATATATTCTTCAATATAATCTTTTAAATCATTTATGTATCTTACCTCATCATCACAGATAAGAATCCTCATAAAATCGCTCCTTTTTTATAATAAAAAAGCATCTTCTTACTCAATATAATTCTATCAAAATTCATTTTCAATATCAAGAAAATTGCAAAATTGCAGATTTTTTCTGCATTTTTGCAAGAAAAAAGTAAAAATACCCTATTGACAAGCAAGTTTTTAAGTCAATTGAAGTTTTAATAAAAAAGTCATACTGAGCAAAGCGAAGAATCTTTTCAAAATGTAATATATTAACCACAAGAGATTCTTTACTACGTTCAAAATGACATACCAAATCGAGTTATATAATAATCAATAACCGTTGGAGCAAGCACCGCCCTACCTTGTAATATAAAAAGAGGCTACGGTATTCCATAGCCTCATAATGAAATTCACAATCAATTATTCAATTGTAACAGTACCGTCTTCGTAAACTGTGATTTTATCACCTGTTTTTACTGTATTGAGGAATTCATCACCAAGACAGTCAACTGTTGGCATTGGAGTATCTGTCCATACTGAACCGATAATCGCACCTGCTGCTGCAAGTGAGTCAATATGCTCTGAGAAAAGCATACAAGCAGGGCAACGCTCCATAACCTTTGCACAATAAAGGACAAGACCACCTGTTGTTGAGCCGATTGTCTGTGGTAAGCAAAGTGCTGTACCAACCATTGGCTTTTCGTAAATGTCGGTATTATTCTGGTCACCACATTTAGCCTGTTTATCTCCAAACTGAAGTGCACCCTGGAAAGAAGCAAGTGTATTGAAACCACCGTGTGAAACAAGAGCAGTTGCTGTTGCTTTGCCCGGAACTACGGCACGACCTTTAAATGTTTTCATTTTATTTTGCCTCCTTTGTAATAATATCAAGAATCTCTTCACTTGTATAGTAACGAGATGTTGTATATGTACGAAGCTTGTTTGAATTTGTAATTACAGGCATCTTCTTAGCTAATGGATTGTTCATGTACATAAGAGGACAAATGTAGCTGAGAACTACACCTGTTGACTGAAGCTTTGCATACAAATCAGTTTTCTTAAACTCATCACAAACTGCAGGAGGAGCTGTAAATACAGTTGGAACAGAAACCTTACTTCTGCCATTCTTCTTAAGACCTTCGTAAACATTTACTGTCCATTCCTTAAGCTGTGCCATTGTCATGTGAGGACAACCAACGAAGCAAAGCTTAGGTGTAGCATCAGGATTCTTCCACATTACAGGATATGATTTCTTAACTCTTTCAAGTTCAGCATCATCAATAACATAAACCTGTGCATTTTCAGTAATGAGTGACTCACCCATTTCAACTGCTTCAGGAGTAAGTCCTGCAATATGATAAAGACCAACAGCACCGTTTGAAGCACAAGCTGCACCAAAGTCCTTAAGATATGCTTTTGCATCATCATTAAGCTCAGTACCAAGCCATTCGTTCATACCCTTAACGTAAGGTACATCTTCCATAACCTTCATACCAATTGCAGAACCGAGAATCTGTGCTTCAGGCTTATTCTTACATTTAACTTCGATAATCCAAGTTGCTTTTCTGCCCTCATCAGTCAAAAGACCGAAATCAGGAACAAAACCGGCTATTGAACCCATCATTTCAATTAGACCTGAGTTACGGTTACAACGAGCACCAATAACAGAGTTTGCATATGCCACAGCACTTGATTCAGCCCAAGAAAGAATATCACCCTTCTTTGGTGTATTGCCAACTTCATCAAGATAACAAGCACATGTATATGCATTATCATCAAGAAGACCCATTTTACGAAGCTGTTCGTTATATGAATCCTGTTTTGAATACATAAATTTCTTGAACACGAAATTTTTAAGAAAATCTGATGGAACATTTGGGTCAAAAGGCTTTGGGTCAACTGAGAACTTCTGCTTTGATTTTACGCCGGCATTAAGGAGCTGGTCCATCAAATCAAATACAGGAGTCATCATTTTAAGCCCAAAACTTGTAACAAGATGTCCCTTTTCACTTGTTACGGGAACCATTTTTTCTGCACCGAATGTTTCGCCGTACATAACAAGTGTTTTCATAACTTTAGCCATAACTTCGCCTTGCTTACCGTCCAACATAGCCTGTTGTTCAGCTGTCAATTGCATTGCCATTGTTATCACACCTCTTTAATAAAATAATAACAAATATAGTTTACTCTCAATTAGATAAAGTGTCAATGATAAATTGTTAAATTTTTGACTATTATCATAATTATTTCAATCCTGCAACAATCCGGAGAATAATTCTTGCATCAACAGCAGTAATATATTTATCTTTATTGACGTCTGCATTTGCAAAATTTAAATCTTTATTATCCCTTAAACCTGCAACAACCTGTAAAATTAATCGAGCATCTTTTGCTGACACGGTTCCGTCATCATCAGCATCGCCCAGCATATTTTCGTTATTTGACTGAATGTTGTCAACCGCTCTTGTTTCTACATATTTACAAATCTTACAAGTTCTTTTTTCTTCACCGTCGTGGACTTCAGTTTCTATTATAGTTGTTTTCCATTCTCCAAAATCATGCCCTCTCGGTGCAATTGTTTCACTTTCAAGAACCTCACCACAAGTTTCACACTTCTTAACTTTTAAGCCTTCTTCTATACAAGAAGGTTCAGTTTCCTCTGCCCACTCACCTGTTTTGTGACCTGATTTATTTATTTTTCTTGCATCACCTAATGTATTGCATACTTTACAAAATTGTTTTTCTTCACCATCTGTTGTGCAGGTTGCTTCAACAGAAACCTTCCACTCAAAGCTATGTTCTCCTGTTGCCGGAAAAGTAGTTGTGTTTCTATTACCGCAACTGCATTCTCTTATTTCACAGCCCTCATTGACACAAGTAGGTTGAACTGTACTGACAACAATATCAAAAGAACAGATGTGGGGCTCTTTCGTATAATTAATCTTTGCAGAAGATAAAACATCATTTCCGCTTTTTATAACAATGTCTTTCCACTCTTGTTCAGTACCTTCATAATATATATTTTTCAAAGAAGTTGCATCTGCAAAAGCATTCTCACCAATACTCTTTATAGACAAAGGAATTGAAATACTGCTCATCTTTTCACACATACTGAATACATAGGAACCAATATTAACAATACCTTCTTCAATTGTTACATTATTAATATTATTATACATTCCGTCAAAAGAAAAATATGTAAAAAAATCTTTCATCTCACCTGAACCCGATATGGTCAAATCTCCATTATCATTTAAAGTCCATATTACACTATCTTTATTTTCTTCTTTGCTTAAAGTTCCGCTTTTAACAGTATCGGCATATACATCCATCATCAAAAATGATAAAACAATAATATTTACCGATAAAACAATCGATAAAAACCTATTAATCCTATTCATAAATATCACATCCTACTATCTTTTTTCACCATATTAACACAAATTTGAAGTTTATTCAACAAAAACAATGACGGAGACCTGCTCCGCCACTATTTAAAAGTTATCTGATTTTTCTGTTTACGTTTTTCATACAATGCTTATCAAAGCTTGGATTAAAGGCATAGAAATTTTTACTGTCTAACTTATCCGTCATAAGCTGTAAACCCTCACCAAATCTCTGATAATGAACAATTTCTCTTTCTCTTAAGAATTTAATCGGGTCACGAACATCAGGGTCATCTACAAGTCGCAAAATGTTATCGTAAGTTGTTCTTGCTTTTTGCTCTGCAGCTAAATCCTCATGAAGGTCAGTTATAACATCACCTTTTGACTGTAAATAAGCCGCTGTAAAAGGTGTTCCGCTTGCTGCAACAGGATAAATTCCCGTTGTATGGTCAACAAAATATGTGTCAAAGCCTGATTTTTTTATTTCGTCAATTGATAAGTTTCTTGTCAACTGATAAACTATTGCACCAACCATTTCCAAGTGTGACAATTCTTCCGTTGCAATGTCCGTCAGAAGTCCTTTAAGTTCAGGTAATGGCATTCCGTATCTTTGAGAGAAATATCTCATTGATGCCGCTAATTCGCCATCGGGACCGCCGAATTGTGAAATAATAATCTTTGCTAACTTTGGATTTGGATTTTTAATCTTTACAGGATATTGTAATTTCTTTTCATATTGAAACATCAGCAACCACACTCCACATATTCCCAAGGCCATGGGTCTTTAACCCACACATATCCGCTTCCGGATTTGTGTGTTAAAGGACCAAAACACTCTTCATATTCTTTTTTTAATTCCTTTGCTCTTTCTGAATATTTCCTGTGCATTTCAATTGCCTTTTCATCACAAGGATGGGTATCTAAATACAAATGAAGTTCCCAAGCAGCAAAACTTACTGCAGAAATCTCTCTTAATAATTTACATTTATCCACAACACTTACCTCCATAGAATTTTTTATCTAATTCAGGAAAAAGTGTTCCTTTTGACAACGCTTCACTACTTGTATAGGTAACAAGTTCTGTCTGAAATGGCACATAAGCCATTGCCACAACTACATCTGATGGCAATTTCGGCATTTGTTTGCATTTATATTGACATTTATTATCTTCCATTTACTTATCTCCTTTGTTTATTTGAGTTTCCACTCAAAACATCATATTCAATTAAACAATAAAATGTTATTTATATTGAAATAAGAAAAAGTAAATGTTAAAATATAAGTGAAGATGTGAGGTATTATGTATGAAAGATAGAATTACAAAGTTCCTTGAAAATTCAGTTACAGGTGAAGCTGTTTTAAAACGAATTGCCTTTTATTTGTTTCTAATATGTGTTTTACTTATTTTGATTTTCTTTAAATTAAATGAAATTAACAATAATTTTCTTAATATAACCGAACCAATTTTATCAAGCATTAAAAGCGAAGAAAAAGAAAGCGTCAAAGATGTTTTCATTGATGAAAACGATAATATTGTCGGTGAAGTTTTACCAATGTATAATGAGTTGAGTGAAAGTGAAACTGACAACACAATAAATAATACGACTGAATCAACTACGAAAGTAAAAGAAAATTCAACAGAAAATACTACAGAAGCAGTAACACAACAGCATAGCAATTCCCAAAAATATGATTTTGTTATAAATACTAACAGCAATAAAATTCACTATGTCGATTGCACATTTGTGGGCAGAATGAAAGAGGAAAACAAAAAATACATACAATTAAGTAATGACGAATTAAATGATTATTTAAATAACGGCTATACTTTATGTAGCACTTGCGGAGGTTAAAATTATGAATATCAAAGACATTTTATCAAAGGTTGACCATACTTTATTATCACAAAACGCAACTTGGGAAGAAATTAAATCAATTTGTGATGATGGAATTAAATATAAAACTGCTTCAGTTTGTATTCCTGCATCATTCGTAAAACAGGCAAAAGAATATGTTGGAGATAAGCTTGCAATTTGCACTGTTATCGGGTTTCCAAACGGATACAGTACAACTGCAACAAAAGTTTTTGAAACAGCAGATGCCGTTAAAAACGGTGCAGACGAAATAGATATTGTAATTAATGTTGGTTGGTTAAAGGACAAGAAATACAATGAAATTCTTAATGAAATCAACGAAATCAAAGATGCTTGTAATGGAAAACTTTTAAAAGTTATTATTGAAACTTGCCTTCTTACTGACGACGAAAAAATCAAAATGTGTGAAATTGTAAGTAATTCAAAGGCGGATTATATTAAGACTTCAACCGGCTTTTCAACAGGTGGAGCAACAAAGGCTGATATTGAACTTTTTGCGAAGCATACTACTAATGGCAAAAAAATCAAGGCTGCAGGCGGAATTGCATCAATTGAAGATGCAGAAGATTTTATTAACCTTGGTGCATCAAGATTAGGTACAAGCAGAATTGTAAAAATTGTTAAAAATGAACAAGGTAGTGGATATTAATGAAATATAAAAGAATTTTCCTTATTATTCTTGACAGTTTCGGCATCGGTAATGCTCCTGATGCTGAAAAATTCGGAGATTTTAGTGCTAACACATTTAAAAGCATTTCAGAATCAGATAAATTCCATATTAATAATTTATCAAAACTCGGTCTTTGTAATATTGATGGTGTTGATTTAGAAGATTCCCCTTGTCCTATCGGTAAATTCGGTGCAATTCAGGAATTGTCTAAGGGTAAAGACACTACAATCGGTCATTTTGAAATTGCAGGAATTATTTCAGAAAAACCAATGCCTACCTACCCTGACGGATTTCCTCAGGAAATCATTAATGAATTTGAAAAGCAAACGGATTGTGGTACACTTTGTAATAAACCATATTCGGGCACACAGGTTATTGCTGATTATGGTGAAGAGCATATTAAGACAGGTAAATTAATTGTTTACACATCTGCTGACAGCGTTTTTCAGATTGCTGCACACACAGATGTTGTATCTCTTGAAAAATTGTATGAGTATTGCAGAATTGCACGGAAAATACTCGTTGGTGAGCATGCTGTCGGTCGTGTTATTGCAAGACCTTTTACAGGTGAATACCCATTCACAAGAACATCGGACAGACACGATTTTTCTGTTGAGCCTCCTGAAGATACAATGCTCGATAAGTTGAAAGCAAATAATTTTGATGTTATTTCAGTCGGTAAAATTGCTGATATTTTTGCAAATCGTGGTATTACTGAAAAATACTTTACTCATTCAAATGATGAGGGTATGAGCAAAACTCTTGAATTAATCGAAAAGGATTTCAATGGTCTTGTTTTTACAAATCTTGTTGATTTTGATATGAAATTCGGACACAGACGAGATGCCCAAGGATATGCGAATGCCATTAGCGAATTTGATTATTGGTTAAATGATTTTATACCAAAAATGCAGGATAATGATTTATTGATTATTACTGCTGACCATGGTTGTGACCCTGCATTTAAAGGTACAGACCATACAAGAGAACAAGTACCTTTGCTTATGTATTCAAAGGATATTAATCCTGAAAATCTTGGTACAATTAAGGGCTATAACTATATCAGTAAAGTTATTTTAGATAACTTCAATTTAAGGTGATTTTTATGGATAAAAAAGACCTTTTTAACAAAGCAATAGAAGCTATGAAAAACTCAAATGCACCATATTCAAACTATAATGTTGGTGCTGCTTTACTATGCAAAAATGGAAACATATATAAAGGCTGTAACATTGAAAACGCATCATATTCGGTAACAAATTGTGCTGAAAGAACTGCGCTTTTCTCTGCTGTCGCAAATGGTGAAAAAGATTTTGTTGCTATTTGTGTAGTTGGTGGTAAAAACGGTGAAATTACTGACTACGCTATGCCTTGTGGCGTTTGCAGACAGGCATTAGCTGAATTTTGTAATGCTGATTTTAAGATATATGTTGGTATTAGTGAAAACGAAATTAAAGAGTTTACTTTAGGAGAACTTCTCCCCTATTCATTTGATAAATCAAAATTAGGTGACTGATATGAGAATTTACGATATTATTGAAAAAAAGCGTGACGGACATAAACTTACAAAAGAAGAAATAGACTTTTTTGTACAGGAATATACAAAAGAAAAAATCGAAGATTATCAGGCTTCAGCATTATTAATGGCAATTTTCATTAATGGTATGGACGAAGAAGAAACAGTAAATCTTACTGAAAGTATGGCAAAATCCGGTGATATGCTTGACTTATCTGCAATTGACGGAATTACTGCTGACAAACACTCCACAGGTGGTGTTGGTGATAAAACATCACTTGTTGTTGCTCCTATTTGTGCTTCTCTCGGCATTAAGATGGCAAAAATGAGTGGTCGAGGACTTGGTCACACAGGTGGTACAATTGACAAGCTCGAAAGCATTGAGGGATATAACACATCTATTGACACAGATGCATTTTTCAAGCAGGTTAATGAAATCGGTATTGCACTTATAGGACAGACAGGCAATTTAGCACCTGCTGATAAAAAGATTTATGCTTTACGTGATGTTACTGCAACCGTCGGAAATATTTCACTTATTGCTTCAAGTATTATGAGTAAGAAAATCGCAGCGGGAGCAAAGAACATTGTTCTTGATGTGAAATGTGGCAGCGGTGCATTTATGAAAGATGAAGATAGTGCCACAGAACTTGCGGAAATGATGGTTAAAATCGGTAAAAAATGTGGTCGTAATATGGCTGCAGTTATTACAAATATGGATATTCCACTTGGTTCAAGTATTGGAAATGCACTTGAAATCAAAGAAGTTGTTGATATTCTCAAAAATAAAGGTGATAAGCAATTACGAGAGCTTTGTCTTGTACTCTCCGCAACAATTTTGAGTATTTCTTACGGTTGGAATTATGATAAAGCGTACAATAAGGCTGAAAATGCTTTGCTTGACGGTTCTGCATTCAATAAACTTAAAGAACTTGTTACTGCACAAGGTGGAAATGCAGAACTGCTTGATAATACTGAACTTTTGCCAAGTTGCGAAAAAACACTTGAAATCAAAGCAAAACAAGATGGTTACATCCAAAGTATTGATTCAAGAATTGTTGGTGAAAGTGCTGTTTTACTTGGTGCAGGTCGAGAAAAGAAAACTGACACTATTGATTACGGTGCAGGAATTGTAATTTTAAAGAAAACTTGCGATAAAGTTTCTGTTGGAGATACAATCGCAGTGCTTTATGCAGAAACCGAAGAAAGACTTAAAAACGCGGAAAAGCTTTTCAACACTTCATTTACAATCGGTGCTGAAAAGCCTGAATTAATGCCTTTAGTTTATAAAACGATAAAATAAAAATTAAGGAAAGATATGAGTTTTCATACCTTTCCTTTTGTTATATGTGGTCGTATTTTATATGCTGAAAGCGAGGATAAAATAATACAGATTATTTCTTTTGGTAAAAACGGCAGGAATACTGTCTGAATAAACCAAATTGCAGAGTAATTATTGTTATTATAAACATTTGTGATGAATGCGAAATATAAAATACCTATTATGTAGATTATTATCACACCAAGTAAAGATATAACAAGATATTGCCAAAACATGCATTTTTTGAGTTTTTGAGTTAAGACGCTCATTATTACGGTTGCAAGTACAAAGCCGATTATAAAGCCAAAATTAGGCAATAAAACATAGCCTAATCCTCCACCGCCTGAAAAGATAGGTAAACCAACAAGTCCAAGTGCCATATAAGTAACAGTTGCAAGGGATGATGCTTTTAATGGCAGTACAAGTCCCGTAAGCAAAACAAAGAATGTTTGCAAAGTCATGGGCATCATATTTGGCATTGGAATTCGTATAAAAGAACCTATGCAAATCAATGTACAGAATAATGCAGACAATGTTAATGTTACAATCAGATTTCTTCTTTTCATTTGACCCTCACACTGACATCTCCTGACGAAATATCTTCAATTTCGTCATTTTCATTTTTAACAAGTAAATGACAATCATCTGTAATATCAATTGCAGTTGCAGGTCTTGTAGCTTCACCTGAAATTATATTGATTTCTTTACCTGTAAGATATGAATACTCTTTATATCTTTTGACATAATCAGTATCCAATCCGTTATACATACTGAAAAATCTGTTTACAACATCTGCAACGATTTTTTCTTTAATGTTTTCTTGCGTTTTTCCCGGGAAAACTGCAGTTGCAGTATCTTTTATTTCATCAGGAAAACCGTTTTCAGGTGCGATTACATTTATACCAATACCAACAACAGCGTAGTCGAGCATTTTATCAGAGTTTATTGCACCTTCAGTAAGTATTCCGCACACTTTTTTACCATCAATATAAATGTCGTTTACCCATTTAATTTTAACATCATTTTTGTTATATTTCATAACAGTTTCTGCAACTGAAACAGCAGCCATAACTGTCAAAAAAAGTGATTTTTCGGCAGAAAATTCCGGATATAAAAGTAAAGAAAAGTAAATTCCCGTACCGTTTGGAGAATAGAAAGAACGACCCATTCTGCCTCTGCCACCTGTCTGACTTAAAGCAATAACAAGCCCGTTTTCTTTTTCACCGTTTGAACCTATTTTTTTCAAATAATTATTTGTTGAATCAAGTTCATCGAAAATTGTGATATTCAGTTTTTGGTTTAAATATTTCTCTAATACTTTTTTATCCAAAATTATCACCGAAGATATTATATATTGATTTTCTTATTTATGCAAGAAAAAAGGGCTCGATTGAGTCCTTTTTTAATTCTTTATATATGCCAAATTTCCTTTGCATATTCTTTAATCGTTCTATCTGATGAGAATTTGCCTGCATTACACATATTGAGCCAACATTTTTTATAAAATTCGTGCTTATTTTTATAATCAGCGTTAACTCGTTTCTTTGTTTCAAGATAATCATTGAAATCAAGAAGCAAATAGTAATGGTCAGGTTTATGCCAAGATGCACCTTTAAGAATTGAATCATAAAGCTCTTTGAAAATCTTTGTTTTACCGTCTTTAAGAGTACCATCTGTAAGTGCATCAAGAACACGTTTAATTTTTTCATCAGTTTCGTATAACTCTTTTGAAGAATATGTTTCTTTTATATCCTCAATCTCTTCAACACGAGCACCGAAAATATAGTTATTGTCTTCCCCTGCTTCTTCAACAATTTCAATATTTGCACCGTCATAAGTGCCGAGTGTTACTGCACCGTTGAGCATAAGTTTCATATTGCCGGTACCTGAAGCCTCTGTACCTGCTGTTGAAATCTGTTCGCTGACTTCCGCTGCTGCAACAAGTTTTTCTGCATAGGAAACATTGTAATTCTTAACGAAAACAACTTTGATATATTTTGATACTTCACTATCTTTTTCGATAAGTTTTGCGATTTCATTAATTAGTTTAATGATTCCTTTTGCACGAGCATACCCGGGTGCTGATTTTGCACCAAAAATAAAGGTTGTCGGTGTGAAATCTGTAAGTGAACCTTCTTTGATTTCAAAATACAATTCAAGGATTGTAAGTGCATTTAAAAGCTGACGCTTATATTCGTGAAGTCGTTTAATCTGAATGTCAAAAATTGATTTTTCATCAATTTCGATTCCGTCGTGAACTTTAATATACTCAACCAACTGCTTTTTCTTTGTTTCCTTGATTGAAATAAATCTGTTAAGAACAATTTCATCATCAGCATATTTTTCAAGTTCTTTAAGTTTATCAAGGTCAGTAACCCATTCATCGCTACCTAAAAGTTCAGTAATAAGTGCTGATAATTCACGGTTACAAAGTAATAACCATCTTCTTTGGGTAATGCCATTAGTCTTATTCTGGAATTTTTCAGGATATAATTCGTACCAATCTTTCAAAACATCTGTTTTAAGAATATCTGTATGAATTCGAGCAACACCATTTACATACTTTGAACAGAAAATTGCAAGATATGCCATGTGAACTCTTTTTTCCTGAATTATCTGCATTTTATCTGCTTTATCTTTTGGGACTTTTGAGTCTTTAAGCTCTTTTTTAAGCATTTTATCAAGTTGCTTAATAATATCAAGAACCTGTGGAATTGTATCACGAATAATTTTCAAATCCCATTTTTCTAGTGCTTCCTGCATAATAGTATGATTTGTATAATTAAACACATTTTTACAAATCTCAACAGCAGCTTCAAACTCTACATTTTCATTGACAGTTAAAAGCCTAATAAGCTCGGGAATTGAAATTACAGGGTGTGTATCATTAAGCTGAATTGTAATAAAATAAGCAAATTTAGAAAAATCATTACCGTGAATAGCTTTATATTTTCTTATAATATCCTGTAAAGATGCGCTTGAGAAGAAATACTGCTGTTTAAGTCTTAATTTCTTACCCTCGTTATTATCATCATTAGGATAAAGGACACGAGAAATATCTTCTGCTCTGTTTTTTAAAGCAACAGATTTATCGTATTTTTGTGCGTTGAATAAGTCAAAATCAAAAGGCATAAGTGATTCACTTTGCCATAATCTTAATGTACCGATATTATCTGTACCATATCCGATAATAGGCATATCATAAGGTACTGCTTTAACTGACATATCCTTAAAATCAACTGTTACAGCATCACCCTCACATCTTACAGACCACGGGTCACCGAATTTTGTCCAGTCATCGGCTGTTTCAATCTGGAAACCATTGTGAAAATCCTGTTTGAATAAACCATATTTATATCGGATTCCGTAACCATCAAGAGGAATATCAAGAGTTGCTGCACTATCAAGAAAACAAGCAGCAAGACGTCCTAAACCACCGTTGCCGAGGGCAGCATCTTCGACATCTTCAAGTGCTTTTAATGAAATACCAAAGTCATTAAGTCCATTTTCAACTTCATCATATAAACCTTTTGAAACAAGATTATTGTAAATTGCACGGCCAACGAGAAATTCAGCAGATAAGTAAAATGCTGTTCTGTTTTTGATTCGTTTATCTTTACTGTTTTTCCAATCATCAGAAATGTATGACATTACAGCAGTTGAAATAACCTCGTGTAACTCATAAGAACTTAGTTCTTTTATATCTTTAAAATATTTACTTTTTGCAAGCTTAATTGCATCATTAACTATTTGTGACATTTATTTTACTCTTTTCTTTTTAGGGATTCTTTGATACAAATTTATATAATATCTTATTTTTTCAGCTAACTCGTCTGATAAATAGTCAGGTTTTGCTCTCCATTGCCAATTATCCTTAACCGTTGACGGGAAATTCATTCGTGCTTCATTTCCGAGTCCTAATAAATCTTGCATTGTAACGATTGCTGTATCGGAATTGCTTGACCACACAGCCTTCATAAAGCCCCAATTATATCCTTCTTTTCTCGATAAACGAAGATATTCTCTCGCTCTTTTTCGTGTTTTTCGTGGAGCAGTTTTTGTCATATAACCGATTATTGTATCATTATCGTGAGTACCTGCATAAGCAACTGAATTTTTTGTGAAATTATGAAGAAGATAGTCATTTTCTTCATCACTATCAAATGCAAACTGAAGAACTTTCATACCGGGATATTTGCTTTGTTTAAGCATTTTTTTAACTGCAGGAGTCAAAAAGCCCAAATCTTCGGCAATTATATCCTTTTTACCAAGTGACTTTTCAATTTCTTTGAAGAATTCAATCCCGGGACCTTTTCGCCATTCACCTATTTTAGCGGTTTTAGAATCAGCGGGAATACAGTAATAGGATTCAAAACCTCTGAAATGGTCAATACGGATTACATCACACATATTGCATAAATGTTCAATTCGATTTTTCCACCAGAAATATCCATCTTTTTTCATATAATCCCAATTATACAACGGATTTCCCCATAGCTGTCCGTCTTCGGAAAAAGCATCAGGAGGACAACCTGCAACCTCTATGGGATTACAATCCTCATCAAGTACAAACTGCATTGGATTTGCCCAGACATCTGCACTGTCTCCTGCAACATAAATAGGAATATCACCAATGATTTTTACGCCATTTTCATTAGCATATCTCTTTAAATCATTCCATTGTTTGAAGAAAATATATTGAATGAATTTTTGAAAATCAATTTCTTCCTTCAAATCGATTTTTGCTTTAGATATACTCTTCTCATTTCTTGTTTTCAATTCCTGTGGCCATTCATTCCAGGTTGTTCCTTTAAAAGAGTTTTTTATAGCCATATATAATGCAAAATCATCAAGCCAGAATGAATTAATATCACAAAAATCAATATATTCCGAATTGCTCAATTCAAAATTACTGAATGCTTTTCTTAATACTTTAAATCGATTTTTATATAATAATTCAAAATCAACTTTTTCAGGGTTTTCACACCATTTTATCTTTGAATAATCACTCTTTTTAAGTAAACCGTCATTACAAAGAAAATCAAAGTCAATAAAATATGGGTTACCTGCAAATGTTGAAAAAGATTGATATGGTGAATCACCATAACTTGTTGGACACAAAGGCAAAACTTGCCAATATGTTTGTCCGCTCTTATTCAAAAAATCAACAAATTCATAGGCTTCTTTACCTAATGTACCGATTCCCGAATTGCCCGGTAAAGAAGATATATGCATTAAAACGCCACTTGTTCTCATTTAATCACCAACAAAATATATTTTGAAAAATCAATCGCATATTAGTCTTTCATTGATTTTATCAAAGATATGAATTCTGTCAATATCTAATTTGATAAAATAATCATTTTCACTTTCAATATTTTGATTTGATGATACATTAGCAATGATTTTTTTATTATCTAAATTTCCGTACAAGAAATAATCTGCTCCTGTCATTTCTGCAATATCAATATGCAATTTAATAGTATTATCATCTTTAACATCTAATACAGACATATTTTCAGGTCGTATTCCAAAAACTACGTTTTTATTTTCATAACTTTTTAAACTGTCATTCATTCTTTCAGGCAATTTAATGCTATACCCTGAAAATTCAGCATAGAAATTGTTGTTTTTCTTTTTTATTACAGCATCTATCATATTCATTTGTGGTGAACCTATAAATCCTGCAACAAAGATGTTTTGCGGATGATTATAAAGCATTTGAGGTGTATCAAACTGTTGAATTACTCCGTCTTTCATTACAACAATTCTGTCACCCATTGTCATTGCTTCTGTCTGGTCATGAGTAACATATACAAAGGTTGTTTTTAGTTGCTTGTGAAGCATAGAAATTCTGCTTCTCATTTCCGTTCTTAACTTTGCATCAAGATTTGACAAAGGTTCATCAAGTAAAAAAACTGCAGGCTCACGAACCATTGCTCTGCCAAGGGCAACACGCTGTCTTTGTCCACCTGATAATGCTCTTGGTTTTCTATGCAGATATTCTTCAATATCAAGCATTTTTGCAGCTGATTTTACCTTTCTGTCTATTTCATCCTTTGGTACTTTTCTGTTTTTCAGTCCAAATGCCATATTTTTATAAACTGACATGTGAGGATAAAGAGCATAGCTTTGAAAAACCATAGCAATATCTCTGTCTTTAGGTGAAACAGTATTAACAACCCTGTCCCCAATCAACAATTCACCGTCAGTTATATCTTCAAGACCTGCTATCATTCTTAATGTTGTAGATTTCCCGCAACCTGATGGTCCAACAAGGATAATAAATTCTTTATCTTTAATATCCAAATTAAGATTATCAATTACAGTTACTCCATCTTCATACGTTTTCTTTATATTTCTTAATGTTATTGAAGCCATTTGCTTATCCTTTCACGGCGCCATCAATTACGCCTTTGATAATATATTTCTGACAGAGTAAATAGAAAATAATTATTGGAATTACAGACAACACAAGCATTGCCATAAAACCACCCCAATCAATTGCACCATAAGCACCCTGCATAGCAAGTTGAATTGCAACTGATAGTGTTTTATTACCTGAACCTAATAAAAGATATGGTAATAAAAAGTCATTCCAAATCCACATTGCATTAAGTATTGCAACGGTAATTGCCGTGGGTTTTAAAATTGGAAAAACTACATAAAAAAACGATTTAATCGGACTGCACCCATCAATCATTGCAGCTTCTTCAATCTCACGAGGTAATCCTTTAACGAATCCGCTGAACATAAAAACAGACAAGCCTGAACCAAACCCAAGATATACAGGAATTATTCCGAGTACACTATTCAAGCCTAATTTTGCACTTACGGATGTCATTGTGAACATTACCATCTGGAATGGCACAATCATACTGAAAATAAACAAATAGTAGATTACTTTGTTAATTCTGCTTTTTACCCTTGTAAGATACCAAGCAGTCATAGAGGTAAATATTACAATAGCAGAAACAGAACCAACCGTTATTATCAGCGTTCTAATAAATGCTCCAATCAAGCCGGATGATTCAATACCATTCAGGTAGTTTTCCAAACCGACAAAGGTGTCGCTATCAGGAAAACTGAACGGTTCACCTATAATTGTAAATTTTGATTTAAATGAATTTATCAAAACCAAATAAATGGGAAACAGAAAAACAATTGATAAAAGCAAGAGAAATGAAAAAGAAAATGCATTTGATAATTTATTTTTAATATACATTAGTTTTCAACCTCTTTTCTTCCTGTTATCTTAAGCTGCACAAAAGCAATAACTGCAACAATTATAAAAAACACTACTGCTTTTGCCTGGCCTACTCCTTGCCATCCTATTCGTCCATAAAAAGTGTTGTAAATATCAAGTGCCAGCATTGATGTTTCTCTTGCCGGAGCACCACCTGTCAAAGCTAAATTCTGGTCAAATAATTTAAATGAGTTTGTTAAGGTAAGGAAAAGGCAAATTGTTACTGATGGCATTACCATAGGTATTTTAATATTACGAAGAATGGAAAAAACTGATGCACCGTCAATCAATGCCGCTTCTGTAAGTTCTTTTGGAATATTCTGTAATCCTGCAATATAAATAACCATCATATAGCCGATTAACTGCCAATTGAGGAGAAACACGAGTCCCCAGAAGCCATAATCGGCATTGTAAGTTATATCATATCCGAATATACCTAAAATTGAGTTAATAAGCAGATTCCATATATAACCTAAAACGATACCGCCAATTAAATTCGGCATAAAGAATATTGTTCTGAATACACTTGTGCCCCTTAATGCCTTTGTTAAAAGCAGTGCCAGACCAAACGCAAATGTATTTATTGTTATTACAGAAACAACTGTAAACTTAATTGTAAACCATAATGCGTTAAGAAAGTTATCATCTTCTGTAAATGCATTCACATAATTCTCAATTCCTACCCATTCGGCACTTTCAACAGTTGTAAATTCTGTAAAGGACAGATAAATACCTAGAATAAACGGAATAAGAAATACGACTGCAAATGATATAAAAGTAGGCAATACAAATATGGGAAAATATTTCTTTAAACTCTTTTCCATTGTTTATCCATCCTTTAATAGTTGAATTTATTTGCTCTCACTTTTCCAACGATTGACGAAGGTGTTTTTTACATTGTCCCAGTTTTTAGTTCCTTGCGCGTATTGTAAAAGTGCTGAACCAAAATCATTTTTAAATGTCTGGCTTGGAAAAACTGTAAAATTCCACGGTATATTTTCGGTATTTTCTTTGTTCATCCATTTAATAACTTCCTGTGCAAGTGGGTCGTTGGGCACTTCATTTTCAGAAAAAGTATCAAATGGTGCAATCAAATCAAGTTCGTTTATTACAAAATCTTTTCCTTTTTCACTTGAGAAAAGCCAATAAATAAAATCCTCTGCTGCCTTTTGTTCTTCTTCACTTGATTTTGAATTTATCGCAAAGAAATTCTCTGTACCAATACATAAACCTTGCTTTTCCTCATTTTCTAATCCCATATAAATAGGCAAATATTTAATATTTTCTGACTTTACTGTGTTACCTTTTACATTTTTGATTTGTCCCCAAGCCCAGTTACCATTCTGTACCATAGCACATTGGCCAAGAGCAAACTCTGCCATTGATTCATCAACAACTTTTGAACCGAGAATCTTTTTATCAACAATTGAATTATTTATATACAAATCAAAAATGCTTTTAAAGTTTTCAGAATATAAAAATTCAATATTTGCTGTTTCATTACTTGATAAATCAACGTTATTCTTATTAAATTCGTAATAAACGGGTATATTTGCTAAATGAGTATGCCAACGCCAATCCTCACCTGTTTTCATTGATGTTGTTGCAAACACACCTTTTATGCCAAGTTTATCAGCATTTTTCTGCATATCTTCAACAACTTCTTTAAGTGCAGAAAAACTTTTTATTTCGTCCATTGAGTTTAATTTTGATGATTTATTATCGAGTTTAAAATATTTATCTGTAATTTCTTTATTATAGATTATTCCATAGCCCTCAACGACATACGGAATACCGTAAACCTTACCATCAAAAGTTACCGCTAAATTCTTATCGGTTAAATGTTGATAAAGTTCTGTGTCAGACAAATCTGCACAGTAGTTTTTCCAGTTAGCATAACCCTTAGGTCCGTTAATCTGAAATAATGTTGGTGCTTCATCTGTACCCATTTTTGCAGTCAATGTCTGTTCGTAATTACCGCTTGCAGCAGTTTCAACGATGACTTTTACCCCTTTTTCCTGCTCATATACTTTTGCAATTTCGTCATACACATTTGCAACTTCAGGTTTGAAATTCAAATATCTGATTGTTGTAACTTGTTGAGGTGTTGTTTGATTGTTATCATCTTCTCTATTACAGCCTGTAAAAATAGTTGTAAAAACTGCAAATGATAGTACAATTGATAATAATTTTTTCATTTTGTCCTCCTGAAATTTAATATTCTTCTTTCAATAACTGAAATCAGTCTTCTTTTTATCTATTTTTAACAAATAATGATTAAAAAATTCCACGAATTAGAAAGTTAAAAAATATTGTTTTTTTCGACATTTTGTCCTATAATGTATTTATTAATGTATGAAGAGGATGTCAATATGCAAATATTAGAAGAAAGAATTATAAAGGACGGAAAAGTTTTCTCCGTAAATGTACTTAAAGTTGATAGTTTTCTTAATCATCAATTAGATGTTGAATTGTTAGATAAAATGGGCCTTGAGATGAAAAAATTATTCAAAGACTCCGATATAACAAAGGTTCTTACAATTGAAGCATCAGGTATTGGTGTTGGTTGTATGGTTGCAAAGCACTTTAATTGTCCTCTTCTTTTTGCTAAAAAAAGCAAGACTTTAAACATTAAAGGTGATGTATATACAAGTAAAGTTGAATCATTCACTCATCAATGTACATACGACATAATTGTTTCAAAGGATTTCTTAAATGAAAATGACACTGTTTTGATTGTTGACGATTTCCTAGCAAAAGGTAATGCATTAATTGGTTTGATTGATATTGTCAATCAGTCAGGTGCTCGCCTTGCGGGATGCGGTATTGCCATCGAAAAAGGTTATCAGGGTGGCGGAGATAAGCTCCGTGCACAAGGTATCCGTGTTGAGTCAATGGCTATCGTTGAAGAAATGAACGATGTTACGGGTGAAATCGTTTTCAGAAAATAGGTAATTACAGCTTATGCTGTCAAATACAAAATAAGAAAAGGAGAGAAATTTTATGAAAAATTTCAAAAAAATCATTGCAGTTGTTCTTGCTCTTGTTATGGTAGCAACAGTTTTTGCTGCTTGTGGCGGAAATGAAGGCAAGGAACCTGCAGAAGACAAAATCAAGGTAGCACTTATTTGTTTACACGGTGATGCTTCAACTTATGACAAGAACTTCATCGACGCTTTCAAAGAAGCTTGTGCAAACAAGGGTCTTACAACTGACGATTACACAATCGTTACAGACATTGATGAAGACACAGTTTGTTATGACCAGGCTGCTGACTTAGCAGAAACTTGTGACCTTATCTTTGCTGATTCATTCGGTCATGAAAGCTATATGATTAAGGCTGCAAAGGAATTCCCTGAGGTTGAATTCTGTCACGCTACAGGTACAATGGCTCATACAGAAAATCTTCCTAACTTCCACAATGCTTTTGCTAACATTTATGAAGGTCGTTACCTTGCAGGTGTTGCAGCAGGTATGAAGCTTGTTGAACTCTATGGTGACGAAAATGGCAAGGTTTCTGATGAAAATGCAAAAATCGGTTATGTTGGCGCTCATCCTTATGCAGAAGTTATTTCAGGTTATACATCATTCTATCTTGGTGCAAAATCTGTTGTAGAAAATGCAACTATGGAAGTTCGTTATACAAACTCTTGGTACGACGAAGCTGCTGAAAAGACAACAGCTCTTGCTCTTATCGACAATGGTTGTAAGTTAATTTCTCAGCACGCTGACTCAATGGGTGCTCCTACAGCTTGTGAAGAAAAGAACATTCCTAACGTTTCTTACAACGGTTCAACTGAAGCACAGTGTCCAAACACATTCGTTATTGCTTCAAGAATTAACTGGGCTCCATATTTCGAATACATTATTGATTGCGTTATGAACGACAAGGCAATTGATACTGACTGGACAGGTACTCTTGAAACAGGTTCTGTTGAATTGACAGCTATCGGTGCTGCTGCAGCAGAAGGCACAAAGGAAAAGCTTGATGAAGTAACTGCAAAGATTAAAGACGGTTCACTCAAGATTTTTGACTGCTCTACATTTACAGTTGAAGGTAAGCCATTGACAACATATTTAGCTGACGTTGATACAGACCAGAATTTCACACCTGATACAGAAGTTGTTGAAACAGTTAATGGTGTTACATTCTTCAACGAAAGTGCTAAGCGTTCAGCTCCATACTTCAACATTATCATTGACGGTATTACAGCTGTTACTGAATAATTATTTAAAGTTATTCTGATTTAATATTTGGGAAAGGCGGAGCTTATTACTTCGCCTTTCTCGGTTGATTATGACAAAAAATCCTTTGTTATTTAAGGAGTTCCTATGGATAAAACTGTTATTTTACAATTAAAAAATATTACAAAAAAATTTGGTTCTAAGGTTATAGCTAACAATAATGTCAGCTTAGATGTATATAAAGGCGAAATCCTTTCTATTCTCGGTGAAAACGGTTGTGGTAAAACAACCCTTATGAATATGGTTGCAGGTATTTATTATCCTGATTCCGGTAAAATTTTAATTAATGGGGAAGAAGTTGTTATTCGCTCCCCTCGTGATGCTTTTGAGCATAAAATTGGTATGATTCATCAACACTTTAAGTTGATTGATATTTTTACTGCAGCACAAAATGTTGCATTAGGTATTGAAAACGAAAAATTTAATCTTAAAGAAGTAAAAAACCGTATTAACGAAATGGCTAAGAAATACGGATTCAATATAAATCTTGATAAGAAAATTTATGAAATGTCAGTTTCTGAAAAACAAACTGTTGAAATATTAAAGGTTTTATACAGAGGTGCTGACATTCTTATTCTTGACGAGCCTACAGCAGTTTTAACTCCACAGGAAATCAGAAGCTTATTTAAAGTATTGAGTGCCATGAGGGATGATGGCAAATCGATAATCATTATTACTCACAAGCTCAATGAGGTTATGGAAATTTCTGACAGAGTTTCCGTTTTGCGTAAAGGCGAGCATATTGCCACTGTAAACACGTCAGAAACATCAGAGAAAGAGCTTACTGAAATGATGGTGGGTAAGAAAATTGAACTTAACATTAATCGTACAGATGTTGTTGACACTAAGCTCAGACTTGCTGTTGAAGGCTTGACAGTTGTTAATGCTGACGGCTACAAGGTAGTTGACAACATTTCCTTCAACGCTTACAGTGGCGAAATTCTTGGTGTTGCGGGTATTGCAGGCAGCGGTCAGAAGGAATTGCTTGAAGCTATTGCAGGACTTAACAATTATCAATCAGGCACGTTGACATATTATCATCCTAAAAAAGACAAGCCTGTTTCCTTCTATCATAAGACATATAGGCGTGTTATGGAGCTTGCAAAGGAAAATGCATTCAAGGATGAAAACGGAAACGATATTGACTTTGGTAAATTGTCTAAAAAAGAAATTATAAATCTTGTTAACAGTGAGAAAATCATTTTCAAGGAAGATGAGGTTGTTGATTTAAAGGATAAAACCCCGAGAGAAATCCGTGAGCTTGGAATCCGTTTATCATTTGTCCCTGAGGACAGACTTGGTATGGGTCTTGTGGGAAATATGAATATTATTGACAATATGATGCTTCGTAGTTACAGAAAAGGAAAGTCAATGTTCCTTGACAGAAAGCAACCATCAGACCTTGCTGACAGAATTATCAACGAATTAGAGGTTAATACTCCTGATTCAAGAACTGCGGTGAGAAAGTTATCGGGTGGTAATGTTCAGAAGGTACTCGTTGGTCGTGAAATTGCCGCTTCCCCTGCTGTTCTGATGACAGCTTATCCTGTTCGTGGTCTTGATATTAACTCATCATACACAATTTATAATCTCTTGAATGAACAGAAGCAAAAAGGTGTTTCAGTAATTTTCGTCGGTGAGGATTTGGATGTATTGATGGCATTAAGTGACAGAATATTGGTTTTAAGCGGTGGTAAAATTTCCGGTATTGTTGATGCAAGAACTGCTACGAAAGATGAAATTGGTTCTTTAATGGTAAAAGCCAATAAAAATGAGGTAACACAATGAAAAAAAGTACAAATAATTTAAAAGAACCTTTTGTTCGTATTGTAAAACGAGATAATATTTCAGTTATGAAAATTATCGTAATTTATCTTGTAGCAATTGTAGTGGGCTTACTTTTATGTGGTGTAATCTGTACGTTGTTTTCAGACAAGGGCCTGTTTGACTTTTTTGAAGCGTTGTTCAATGGTGCTTTCGGCAGTGAACGAAAATTATGGCTTTTATTGCAGGACACATCACTCCTTTTAGGTATATCAATCGCATTACTTCCTGCTTTTAAGATGAAGTTCTGGAATTTGGGTGGTAACGGACAAATCCTTGTGGGTTGTCTTTCAGCAATTGCTTGTATGTTCTACCTTGGTGGTAAAGTTGCTGATTCAATAATTATTCCAATTATGCTTTTGGCAAGTGTACTGAGTGGTGCTTTGTGGGCTGTTATTCCTGCGATTTTTAAAGCGAAATTCAATACAAATGAGTCACTTTTCACACTTATGATGAACTATATTGCACAGGGTCTTGTTTCATTTTTCATTACAATATGGGTAAAAACAGGTTCAGGTGTTTTAGCACCAATTTCTTATGGTAACGTTCCTGAAATCGGAAATAAATATTTATTACCAATTATTCTGTTTACACTGATTACAGTATTAATGTACATATATCTCAAATATTCAAAACACGGATATGAAATTTCCGTTGTTGGTGAAAGCATCAATACTGCAAAATATGTAGGTATTAAGGTTAATAAAGTAATTATCCGCACAATGATTTTGTCTGGTGCAATTGCAGGTCTTGTGGGATTTATTTTAGCCGGTTCAATTAACCACACAGTAAGTACAGCATCAGCTAACAATATGGGCTTTACAGGTATTATGGCAACATGGCTTGCAGCTTTTAATCCCTTAATCATTGTTCTTACAAGCTTTTTCATTACATTTATTTCTAAGGGAATGATGGATGTAAGAAAGACATTTATGTTTACAAATGATGCCATTTCAAACATAGTTGTCGGTATTGTTTATTTTATAGTTATAGTTTGTTCATTCTTTATAAACTACAAGCTTGTATTCAGGAAAAAAGAAAAGGAGGATATTGAGAAATGATTATTACATTCTTAATGAGTGCTATTGCCATAGGCACAGTTCTTCTTTTTGGTTGTGTTGGTGAAACAATTACTGAAAAAGCAGGTCATTTGAATCTCGGTATTCCCGGCATTATGTGTACAGGTACTGTTGGTGGTTGCCTTTTTGTAAGCCTTTATTTACAGGGCCTTGAATCAGCAGAAAACGCATCCTGGCTTGTACTTGTTTTAATATCAATGCTTGGTGCATTTCTTTTTGCAATGCTGACAGGCTTAATTTACGCTGTAATGACTATTACATTCCGTTGTAATCAGAATATTACAGGTCTTGCAATTACAATTTTCGGTAATGGCTTGACACAATTTTTAATGCATTCTTATGTTGACAGAAGCGGTTTTTCAACTGCAGGTAAAATAATTGCAAAATGCTTACCTTTTGCTGAAAATTCAGACGGTATAGTCAAGGTGTTATTCGGTCACGGTATTTATGTTTATTTAGCAATTGCCATCGCCTTAATTACAACATTCATTTTCAATCGCACAAGAGTTGGTCTTAATCTTCGTGCAATCGGTGAAAGTGCGGCAACTGCTGATGCTATGGGTGTTAATGTTACAAGATATAAATATGTTGCTATTTTAATCGGTAGTGGTATTGCGGGCTTTGGTGGCGTATTCTACATTATGGACTATGTTAAGGGTAGCTGGGAAACAGCATCTACAATCGAAGCTTTTGGTTGGCTTGCAATCGCACTTGTTATTTTCACTTTATGGAAACCTAATGTTTCAATTATAGGCTCATATATTTTTGGTGCATTATATATTGCAGCATTTGTTTTCGGTAACATAACATCTTCTGAAAGAGAAATACTTAAAATGTTACCTTATGTAATTACTATTGTTGTCTTGATTATAACAAGCATTACAAATAAAAAGGAAAATCAGCCACCTGCTTCACTTGGATTATCATATTTTAGAGAAGATAGATAAAGAGGTCGAATTATTATGAGTAAAAATTATGATGTAATTATTATTGGTGCAGGTCCTTCAGGTATTTTTTGTGCGTATGAACTTCTTGCTAAAAAGCCTGATATAAACATTCTTATGGTTGAAAAAGGTCGTTCAATCGAAAAAAGAATGTGTCCTAAAAGAACTACAAAAAAATGTGTTGGCTGTAAGCCTTGTTCAATTACAACAGGCTTTGCTGGCGCAGGTGCATTTTCTGATGGTAAGCTTTCTCTTTCACCTGACGTTGGTGGTACACTTCCCGATATTCTTGGTTATGAGAAAACTATGGAGCTTCTAAAAGAAGCAGATGGTGTATATCTCCAATTCGGTGCTGATAAAAATGTTTATGGTGTTGATAAACAGAAAGAAATTGAAGAAATCAGAAGAAAAGCTATTAATGCAAACTTAAAACTTATAGAATGTCCTATTCGTCATTTGGGTACTGAAGAAGGATATAAGATTTACGGCAGACTTCAAAAACACCTTGAAGAGAATGGGTGTAACATTATCTTCAATACAATGGTTGAAGATATTATTATTGAAGATAATCAGGTCAAAGGTATAGTTGCTAACGGCGAAACATATTATTCTGATAAAATAGTTGCCGCTGTCGGTCGTGAAGGTGCTGAATGGCTTAGTCATATCTGTAAAGACCACAACATTGAAACACAAGTAGGTACTGTTGACGTTGGTGTTCGTGTTGAGGTTCGTGACGAAGTTATGAAGTTCCTTAATGAGAATCTTTACGAAGCAAAGCTCGTTTACTACTCACCTACCTTTGATGATAAGGTAAGAACTTTCTGTTCTAATCCTTCCGGTGAGGTTGCAACTGAATACTATGATAATGGTCTTGCAGTTGTAAATGGTCACGCATACAAGTCAGCTGAATTTAAGACAAATAATACTAACTTTGCACTTCTTGTATCAAAAAACTTTACAAAACCGTTCAAATCACCTATTGAATATGGTAAGCATATTGCTCAACTCAGTAATATGCTCTGTGACGGTAAAATTCTTGTTCAGACTTATGGTGATTTTAAACGTGGCAGAAGAACAACGGGAGAAAGACTTTGCAGAAACAATCTTATCCCTACACTTAAAGATGCTGTACCCGGTGATTTATCACTTGTTTTTCCACACAGAATTATGGTTGATATTGCAGAAATGCTCGAGGCGTTAGATAAAGTAACACCCGGTATTGCAAGTGACGAAACACTCCTTTATGGTGTTGAAGTTAAATTCTATTCAAACAAGGTTGTTGTTGATACAAACTTTGAAACAAGCGTTAAGGGACTTCACGCAATTGGTGACGGTGCATCTGTTACTCGCGGACTTATGCAGGCATCTTCTAATGGTATCAGCGTTGCAAGAAGTATTCTTGAATCTATGTAAAAATTAAAGGGACTGTAATTCAGTCCCTTATTTTTGGGTGACATTATGGTTAGAGATTTGACACAGGGTAATCCCGGTAAAATACTGATAAAATTCACTATTCCGTTGCTTATCAGTGTGTGTTTTCAACAATTATATAATATTGCCGACAGCATTATTGCAGGTAAATTTTTAGGTGGAGATGCCTTAGCTTCCGTCGGTATTTCTTATACAGTAACTATGATTTATATGGCTATTGCAAATGGCTCAAATATAGGTTGCTGTGTTGTTATTTCCCAATTTTTCGGTAATAAAAATCTGAAAAAACTAAAAACCTGTGTCAGCACTTCCCTACTCTCTTTAACTATTCTCAGTATCATTTTAACTGTATTGGGTCTTGTTTTTTCAAATAATATTCTGACGTCCCTTAATACACCTGAAAACTTACTTAAAGATGCTGCAATTTATCTTAATATTTATACAGCAGGTTTGATTTTCTTATTCTTATATAATGTTTGTAACGGAATATTTACTGCATTGGGTGATTCAAAAACACCACTATACTTTTTGATATTCTCATCTGTTTTTAATGTTTTGCTTGATTATATTTTTGTAAGATTTACTGCATTAGGTGTTTCGGGTATTGCCTGGGCAACATTTATTGCTCAAGGAATTGCTTCCGTACTATCCTTTATTTTCTTAATGATAAGAATACATAAATTATATAGTGAAAAAACAACACTATTTTCTTTTCATATTCTTAAAAATATTATGTTTGTTGCAATACCAAGCATTTTACAACAAAGCTTTGTTTCTGTTGGTAATATCTTTATTCAGGGTATTGTAAATTCATTTGGTGAAATTGTTGTTGCGGGTTTTTCTGCCGCAGGAAAACTCAATACATTCACAATCACATCAATGACTGCTTTGGGAAACAGTATGTCAAGCTATACTGCACAGAATATCGGTGCAAATAAAATTGAACGAATTAAATCAGGTGTAAAATATTTATATCTTATTTCGTTTATCATAACAATTCCATTATTCGCCCTGTTTTTCTTTATGCCTGAAACAATGATGAAAATATTTGTTGACGGAACAGAAACAGAAATAATAAAAACAGGTTCAGAATTTTTAAAAACTGTTGCTCCATTCTACCTTTTCATTACTATAAAGCTTATTATCGACGGAGTATTGCGTGGTAGTGGTGTTATGAAAATGTTTTTAATTTCAACATTTACGGATTTGCTTTTACGTGTTATACTTTGTTATACATTAACACCTGTTTTAAATGAACGAGGAATCTGGATTTCTTGGCCTATCGGATGGCTAGTTGCTACTTCTATTTCCTGTATATTTTACTTTACGGGAATTTGGAAGAAAAAAATCAATAATCTTGCTACAAAATAAAGGAAGAAATTATGCTTATATCCATTAATAATATCAGCAAAGGTTTTCTTGACAAAAAAGTACTTAATAATATTACTCTCGCTGTTAACGATAAGGACAGAATCGGTCTGTTAGGCATTAACGGTGTGGGTAAAACTACCCTTTTGAACATTATTTCAGGTAATCTTGAACACGACGACGGCACAATTGCGAAAAAGCCTGATTTACGAATCGGATATCTGAAACAAAATGAAGCATTAAACACATCAAATTCTCTTAAAAAGGAAATTGAAAGCTCATTACAGTTAGTTTTTGATACAAGAAAAAAACTTGAAGATATTTCAAAGAAAATGGCACACACAAGTGATGCTGAATATGATACTCTTTCAAATGAATATGAGCATTTAACAAGCATTTATGATGCTGCAGACGGATATAATGCTGAAGTCAGAATTAATACGGTTCTCAATGGTATGGGCTTTGGTGATTTTGATTTAAACACACCTGTTTCTGTTCTTTCAGGTGGTGAAAAAACAAGATTTGCACTTGCAAAAATACTTGTTGAAAATCCTAATCTTCTTATTCTTGACGAACCTACAAACCATCTTGATTTTGGCATGTTAAACTGGCTTGAAAACTACCTTACCGAATATAAAGGTGCAGTTATTATCGTTTCTCACGACAGATACTTTTTAAATTCAGTTGCATCTGATATATGTGAAATTGAAAACGGTGAATTAGTCCGTTATAAAGGTGGATATTCCTCATTCTTAAAGCAAAAAGAAGAGCGAATAAAAACTCTTACAAAGGAATATGAAAAGCAACAAAGAGAAATTGAAGAATTACGGGATTATGTTCGCAAAAACCTTGCAAAATCAAGTAGCATAAACAGTGTTGGTTCAAGAGTTAAAGCACTTGAAAAAATGGAACTGGCCGCAAAACCAAATCCACAAGTTAAAGATTTGCATATCTCCTTCCCTTTTGATATCGAACCACACAAAACTATTCTTGAGTGTAAAGGCTTAAAGGTCGCTGTCGGTAAAGGTGAAAACAAAAGAATACTTTTTGAGAATTTCAACCTTGAAGTATTAAGAAACGAGAAAGTTGCTTTTGTCGGCAAAAATGGTGTTGGTAAATCTTCTTTATTAAAAGCAGTATTAAAGAAAATTCCTTGCGAAGGTTCTGTACGTTGGGGCGGAAATGTAAAAATATCATACTTTGACCAGGAGCTTTCATCACTTGACTTGAATCTTACTGCAATTGAATCAGTTCACAGAAGATTCCCAACAAAAACAGAATATGAAATTCGCAGTATGCTTGCAAGATTTCTTATTGAGGACGAAGATGTTTTCAAGAGAATCCGTGAAATGAGCGGTGCTAATCGTGCAAAGGTTGCTCTTTGTATTATCGTCTTTGAACGCTCTAATGTGCTTGTTCTTGACGAACCTACAAATCACCTTGACTACAAGGCAAAAGAGGCTTTAGACCTAGCTCTGAGCCAATATGAAGGCACTGTCATAATGGTTTCTCACGACAGATATCTTCTCAATTCTGTTCCGACCAAAATCATTGAAATGAAGTCTGATGAAATTGTTATTTACAATGGTAATTACGATTATTATAAGGAACATATTCAGGTTGAGAATAAAGAGAAAAATATAAAACCTGAAACAAAAAGTGAAAACGCTGTTCAGTATGAGGAATCACGAAAAAACAAAGCACAGGACAGAAAACGACGTGCAAAGCTTATGAATACTGAAAAAGAAATAGACGCGTTGCAGAATGAGATTGATGAGTTAAAAGCGCTTATTAACTCCCCTGATGTTGCAAGTGACTATCAAAAATTGTCAGAAATTCTTACTGAAATTAAAACAAAAGAAGAACAGCTTGAAGAACTTGAAACAATATGGCTTGAATTAGCATAAAATAAGGAGTTTACTTTTTCGGTAAACTCCTTAAAACTTTATTTGAACGATAATGTTGCTGTTAATGGGAAATGGTCACTTGTATAATCACCATCATAAGTATCTGTAATTACGCTGTATGAATGAACATTAAAATGGTCTTTTGAAATCATAATATAGTCGATACAATTACGGTCAAGCTGTTCTCCCCAATCCTGATATGTACAGCTTGTCATAGTGTTTTCTGTCTGATACTTAACATCAAGAAAGCTTTCAGTTGCACTTCTGTATGTATCACTGTCCTCTTCGGCATTAAGGTCACCCATTAAAACTGCAGGAATTGAACCGAATTCCTTGATTTTATCAAGAACAACATTGATGCCATTAATTCTTGCCTCATCACTTATGTGGTCAAGATGTGTATTAAATACAACAAATTCATTTGCTGTAGCTTTATCTTCAAGCACAACATAACTGCAAATTCTGTAACAAGCTGCTCCCCAGTCTTTACTCATAACATCAGGAGTTTCTGACAACCAGAATGAACCCTTATCAACAAGAGTGTATAAATCAGTTCTGTAAAAAACAGGACATCCTTCGGAATAAACAGGTATATCGTCACGATAAGTAATAATAGAATCATAGTCAGGCATTGTTTCGCAAAGATAATCATACTGCCAGCTGTTCACTTCCTGAAAACCGATAATTGTAGGTGCTGCCTTTTCAATAGTATCAACTACAAGGTTAGCACGATAGAACCAGTTCTTATGACCTAAATCATCAGGAGCGTGACAACGAATATTGTAGCTCATTATTTTGATTTCATCTGTATTGAATATTGTGTCCATAAGAATTTCTCTTTGATTCTTTGAGTAGTGAGGATAATAAACCCAGATTACAGCAAACCACAAAAGAAGAAATGCAAGAAGTAATGAAACAAATGGTAATAAAACCTTTTTAGCAAACTTTTTCATAGAATATTCACCTCACAAATATAATATCATAAACGCTGTAAAAAAGTAAAGAAAATATAAAAATAAAACTTGAAAAATATTGAATGATATGATATTATATCTATCACAATCCATCGGGGTGTGGCGCAGCTGGGAGCGCGCTAGACTGGGGGTCTAGAGGCCGCAGGTTCAAGCCCTGTCACTCCGACCAAAAAAGATGATTCTTCGGAATCATCTTTTTTATTCAATCCAAAGGATTGATATGTAATCACCCGCAGGATGTATGTAATTACTGTGAGTATATAACATCACCACGAGTATATTTACTTGGATTGATTACATACATTTTTCAAAATGATTTCATTCCGCTATGCTGATTACATACACGGCTTTGCCGTGATTTAAACCTTGAAATGAACCGATTTGCATTTTAACACATTAAAGTAATAAAAATTATTTTTGTTTTTATATTGACATTTTGATTTTATAGGAATATAATATGTAAAAATTCAGTTTTGAAGGTAATCAATATGAACTTAGCTCTTTATAGTGCAAGTAAATATTTCTTTAGCTTTAGCGTAGCTTTTTATTTTGGCTATGCTTATTTTGCTGTGAAAAAGTTACTTGTGAGAGCCTAAAACATTCTTTAAAACTTATAAATTTTGTTTTTAGATACCTCACTTGTAACAAATGCAAGTGAGGTTTTTTATCTGAAAGGAAAGATATTTATGGCAAACAAATTGGAAGAAGCAAGAAAAATTATAAATAAAGTCGATGCTCAAATGGCAGAGTTATTTGTTGAGAGAATGAAGGCTGCTGAAATGGTGTCTGAATATAAAAAGGAGTTTGGTCTTCCTATTTTAGATAAAGAGAGAGAAAATGCAGTTGTTGAAAAAAATGCTTTTCTTATAAATGACGATGTTATTAAGGAGTATTACATTGATTATATTAAAAATCTTATGAGTATTTCCCGTTCATATCAATATCGTTTGCAAAACGGTCTTAAAGTGGCTTACAGCGGTGTTGAAGGTGCTTTTGCTCACATTGCATCAGGAAGAATTTTCCCTGATTGTAACAGAGTTTCATACAGAGATTTCAAATCGGCTTATGACTCCGTTGTCCGTGGTGAAAGTGATGTTGCAGTTATTCCTATTGAAAACAGCTATGCAGGTGAAGTAGGACAGACAATTGACCTTATTTTCTCCGGAAGTCTTTATATCAATGGTATTTATGAGCTTGAAATTCATCAGAATCTTTTAGGTCTTCCTGATGCCACAATTGATGATATTAAGAAGGTAACAAGTCATCCACAGGCTCTCAGTCAATGTCACGACTATATTAAACTTCGTGGATTTGATACCGAAGAATCAAACAATACTGCAGTTGCTGCAAAGGCTGTTGTTGATAAAAATGACAAAACTCTCGGTGCAATTGCAAGTGTAGAAACAGCTGAAATTTACGGATTAAAGGTTATAGAGGCAAACATCAATAAAAGCGGTGAAAATACAACTCGTTTTGCTGTACTTTCAAAAGTTAAGGCTGACTCAGCTTCCCTTTCTAATTCAGTTCTTATGTTTACTGTAAAAAATGAGGCAGGTTCTCTTGCAAATGCTATCAGTATTATCGGTAAATACGGATACAATATGACAGCACTCAGAAGCCGACCCTTGAAAAAACACTCCTGGCAGTATTATTTCTATATAGAAATTGACGGAAAAACCAATAACGAAAACGGACAAAAAATGATTGAAGATTTGAGTAAGATTTGCGATAAACTGAAAATCGCAGGTACTTATGCTCCTCATAGTGAAATATAATCAGAGGCGAATACAAAATGATAGTAGATGTTAGTAAAAAAATATGTATAGTGGGTCTTGGTCTTTTAGGCGGTAGTTATGCGAAAGCTTTGAAACGATTTGGTTTTCATATAAGTGCAATCACTAAAGAGCAAAGTTCTATCGACTATGCATTAAAAGAGAAGATAATTGACGAAGGTTCAGCGGAAATTGATGAGAGAATTATCGGTGAAGCAGACATTGTGATTTTTGCACTTTATCCGCATATTTTTGTTGAATGGATTGAACAGAATCAAAAGCTACTCAAAAGTGGTGCACTGCTTACTGACGTAACAGGTGTTAAGTGCAGTATTGTTTATAAAATACAGGAAATGCTTCGTGATGATGTTGAGTTTATTTCTGCTCATCCAATGGCAGGACGAGAGGTTTCAGGCGTTGAAAACAGTACAACTAAAATGTTTAATGGTGCTAACTATATTGTAACTCCAACAAACAAGAATACTCCCGAAGCAATAAGCACTTGTATGGAGCTTGGTAAACTGCTTGGATTTTCAAATGTTACTACTCTATCCCCTGAAGAACACGATGAAATGATAGGCTTCCTGTCACAGCTTACTCACTGTATTGCAATCACTCTGATGACTTGTAATGACAAGGAGAATATGGAAAAGTTTACAGGTGACTCATTCCGTGACCTTACAAGAATTGCCCGAATTAATGACCTTATGTGGAGTGAGTTATTTATTGAAAATAAAGATGTTCTCTTAAATCAGATGAAAAGTTTTATTGATAAATTTAATGAGCTTAAAACAATGCTTGAAACAGAAGATGTTGACGGTATGAGAAAAATGATGCGTCATTCAACTGAACGAAGAGCATTATTTGACAAAGAATAATTTTGGAGGAATTAAAAATGAAACACAATATGGAATTCAAACGCAAATTACCAATACCAAAGGAAATTAAAGAACAATATCCTCTTACTCCTGAGCTTGAAGCAATCAAGGTAAAGAGAGATGAAGAAATAAAGAATATATTTGAAGGTAAAGACGACAGATTTGTTTTAGTTATCGGTCCTTGCTCTGCAGATAAAGACGACAGTGTAATTGATTACATTTATCGTTTAAGAACCGTTCAGGACAAGGTTTCTGACAAAATTATGATTATCCCAAGAATTTACACTAACAAGCCGAGAACAACCGGTGACGGATACAAAGGTATGCTTCATCAGCCTGACCCTAACAAAGGCGAAGATATGTTAAAAGGCGTTGTTGCTATCAGAAATCTTCATATTAGAGCAATTAAAGAAACAGGCTTTACATGTGCTGACGAAATGCTTTACCCTGAAAACTACAGATACCTTTCTGATATTTTAGCTTATGTTGCAATCGGTGCAAGGTCCGTTGAAAACCAGAAGCACAGACTTACTTCAAGTGGTCTTGACATTCCTGTTGGTATGAAAAATCCGACAGGCGGTGATATTTCAGTTATGATGAATTCAATCACTGCTGCTCAACATCCACACACATTTATTTACAGAGGTTGGGAAGTTGAAAGCAAGGGAAATCCTCTTGCTCATGCAATTTTAAGAGGTTATGTCAATAAGCACGGACAGTCATTGCCTAACTACCACTATGAAGACCTTATTCATCTTGCTGAAACTTATGCAAAAACTAATTTAAGCAATCCTGCTGTTATCATTGATACAAACCACGCTAACTCAGGAAAACAGTGGATGGAACAGCCAAGAATTGCAAAGGAAGTACTTCACAGCTGTCGTCATTCAGCAGATGTTAAGAAAATTGTTAAGGGACTTATGATAGAAAGTTATATTGAAGACGGTGCACAGAAGCCTGAAGAAGGAATTTACGGTAAATCAATTACTGACCCTTGTCTTGGTTGGGAAAAGACAGAAAGACTTATTTACGATTTAGCTGAAATTTTATAATAGTACATAAAAAATCACTCTATACAGCACTTGTACAGAGTGATTTTTATTTTTATGCAGATGTATTAATTCCAAAAATCAGTTTTATGAGGTAAATCTATATTCTTTGCCTTGAAAACAGGTTCAATGCCGTTTTTACGCTGTTGTTCATAGTCCTTCAATGCTCTGGATGCATATTTACCAAGATATATGATAACAGGCATATTTATAATTGTCATAGCACCCATTGTAACATCGGCTATTCCCCAAAGCAAATCTGCATTTAATCCTGCACCGACAAAAATAACAACTGATGCAATAATGTAATAAATGCTCATAAATACTTTCCCCGGCTTTTTACCGAAAATATGATAGATACATTTATCCACGTAAAAGAGATTTCCGATAAGAGTTGTAAATGCAAAAAGAATCATTGCAACTGTGATAAATACAGGGCCAAATGCACCAAGTGTTTCTGTTAATGCAGCTTGAACATAAGGTGCACCTGAAAGTTCGGCAGAAGGCTCAACACCTGAACTCATACACATAAATGCAGTTGCAGAACAAACAAGAATTGTATCAATGAATACTGAAAGCACCTGAACAAGACCCTGCTTAACAGGGTGATTAACTTCAGCAGATGCAGAAGCATTAGGTGCTGAGCCTACACCTGCTTCATTACTGAAAAGACCTCTTTTAATGCCGTACATTACGCAAGAGCCACTGAAACCACCAAAGATTGCTTTGAAATTAAACGCTTCTGTGAAAATTGTTTCAAAAATATCAGGTAACAGTTTTATATTAATAAATACAATAATCAAAGCAATAAGAATATAAGCAATTCCCATAAACGGAACAAAAGTGCTTGTTACTTTAATAACGCGTTTACCTCCGCCAAATAAACAATAACCTACAATAACAGCAACGATTAAGCCTATAATCCAAGGTGATACTTCTGAATTATAAAAGCTATAACCTGAAAAAGTGGATTGGAGATTGTAAGAAGCCAACATATTAAAACCAAAGCCATAAGTAATGATGAGCAAAATAGAAAATATGATTGCTAACGGTTTACAATGCAATGCACTTTCAATATAATATGCAGGTCCACCATAACATCCGTCAGGACCTTTTCTTTTATAAATCTGTGCAAGTGTACTTTCAACAAACGCAGATGCACTACCTATAATTGCAATTACCCACATCCAGAAAACAGAACCGAAACCACCTAAACAAAGTGCTGTTGAAACACCGATTATATTACCTGTTCCAACTCGTGATGCAGTTGATACCATAAGTGCTTGGAATGAGGAAACACCACTTCCGTCAGCAGGTTTTTCAGTAACTGCACGGAATTGCTCTTTTAAAAGTCTGAACTGGACAAACTTTGTTTTAAAAGTAAAATATAATCCACCTAAAACAAGAATTATAATGAGAATATAACTGTACAAAGCATCATTAATCGTTGAAATAATATCATTAAGCATAGGTTAACCTCTTTAAATTAAAATTCTTGTAAATTATATTATATGTGTATAAAAATGTCAAATAATAAGACAGGGAAGAAAAAAAGAACACTTACTACCTTAGTAAATGTTCTTAATCTTTGGCGGAGAGCAAGGGATTCGAATTCTAATTCACAATGCAAATGAGAGATTTGCATTGTGCTCTTCGCTAAAAACAGTCCACAGGACTATTTTCTTAACGCTCAGACCCTGCGGGTTCGAATCACTAATTTTTATAAAAAAAAAACACTTACTACCTTAGTAAATGTTCTTAATCTTTGGCGGAGAGCAAGGGATTCG
>CALCTT010000101.1 GCA_937906895.1 uncultured Clostridia bacterium
CAAGTCGCATGTGCTGAACCAAAGGCTTACCTGCAGGACAACTGTATGCACAAGACCCACATTCCATACATACCATCGCACCTGAATGTTTAAGTTTCGGAATATCTCCGATTTTAGTAAACTTTTCAATATTTGTAGGAACAAGATTTAACGGACACGCTGCTGCGCAACGGCCACAACGGATACAATCTGTTTCTTTTTTTATACTCAAGTCGCCTTTTTTAAATGCAAGCAAAGCATTGTTACCTTTAAGTATAGGATAATTGATGTTTGTAATCGCAGAGCCCATCATAGGACCACCGCAAACAATTTTTTCAGGTTCCTCCGTAAATCCGCCACAGTAATCAATAATATAATCCATCATTGTACCGATTGGGACACGAACATTTTTAGGTGTTTTGATTGCAGAACCGTCAATTGTCATACTACGACTTACGAGTGGCTTACCTGTTGCAACATAACGCCCTATAAAAGCAATACTTGCAACGTTCATTACAACGCAACCAACATCAGACGGCAACTTTCCGGGTGGCATTTTTCTGCCTGTTGCAGACTGAATAATCATCTTTTCAGCACCCTGAGGATATCGTGATTTAAGCGCCATGACCTTGACTTTTTCACCCTCGACAGCACTATCTGCAATCTCTTTAAGAATCTGTAAAGCAATAGGCTTATTATCCTCAACAGCAATAACAACGTTATCAATATTAAGATATTTACTTACAGCATTAACGCCACGCATAATATTGACGCTGTTTTCAACACATTCACGATAGTCAACTGTAATATACGGTTCACATTCAGCAGCATTGATAATGAGTGTATCAATCTTTGCTTCCTGCGGAAGATTAAGCTTTACATGAGCAGGGAAGCCTGCACCACCAAGTCCCACAAGACCTGATTTACGAACTGCAGCAACAAGACTCTTTGCATCTGTTACCACAGGTGGTGTAAATTCGTCAGGTGCCATAAGACCGTCACTTTCAATAACAACTGCTTTTGAAGTAACACCTGTCGAAAGCTTAATATCCTTGATTTCAGTAACCGTACCTGAAATCGAAGCATAAATAGGTGCACTTATGTAAGCATCACTGTCACCAATAAGCTGACCGAGTTTTACATAATCCCCAACTTTAACAACAGGGGTACAAGGTGCACCAATACCCTGAGTCATAGCAATCTGAACAAATGGTGGTGTCGGTATTCTTATAACTCGCATACCTGCCGTGTTCTTATGATGAGCAATACTCACGCCACCGCGACCTTTTTTAACTGCTTTAAGCAATCCTTCCACTTTAATTTTTAAAGGCCTCATTATCCCATCTCCTTTAAATCTGTTAATTTAGTAAAATACGGCATTACTAACCGTAATAATGTACCTGTTAAAATACCTGTAACAACTGATGCAATAAGCATTACAGGTGCATAACCAATAATTGCAGAGCTCTGTACCAAGAAAAATGATACGAGAAGCTGTCCTGTATTATGACATATTGCAGACAAAATACCGATTCCTGCATATCCGAAACCTGTTTTTTTACGCAACAGAATTATCATACAAATTGAACTTAATATTCCACCTGCAAGACTCATACAAAAGGCTGTAAAACCTCTTGTAATGAAAACGAAAACAGATTTTGCCACCACAATCAACAATGTTTCACCAACACTTAATTTTGATGCAGAAAGCATTACGGGAATATTGGAAAGTCCAAGTTTACTCCCCGGTGGCATAAAATACGCTGTAGGTAAAAGACTTTCTACGAAAGACAACACTACTGAAATCGCCGTCATAAGAGCAGTGAATGTAATTCTTTTAATTCTTTCTTTTCTCATACATTCACCCTGTCAACGCATCAAGCTGATTTTTGTCTTTGCCACTTATTTCAACAGCAACTCTGTTGGGAGCACAAATGATGCCCTCACCTGCTTTTGAGATTCTGCCACTTCTGACACAAACCTTGTCAGGACAAGTGGATTCTTTTACATATATTTCACTATTCTCACAACAGACAGTAACACCGTTAATCTCTTTTTCAAAATAATCGTCTTGTAGTAAAATAGTTTCAACAGTTTCACCGTCAACTTTTATTTCTGCTGTTGTACCTTTGTTTGCAGAGTTTACATGTAAAATTCCTGCAATGGCAACTAAAAGCACAATAAGGAGCAATATAAAATCTTTTTTAGTTATAAGTTTTTTCATTCAATCACCGAAACAATAAAGTTATCGTCGTTAATTGTCAATTTATCTTCTAATCCATCAGTAATTAAAACTGATTTATCTTTTTTTACAACAAGCACTTCTGCATTAAAATCGTCTGCAAGTTTGAGACCTTTTTCAACGCCCTCACAGAAAACTGCAGTTGAGAGAAAATCACTTAATGTGCCGTTATCAGCAACAACTGTTACGGAAGTGATGTCATTCTGCACAGGCTTTCCTGTCTTTGCATCAAAAATATGAGAATATCTTATTCCGTCTTTTTCAAAATACTTTTCATAGTCACCTGATGTGGAAATGAAACAATTTGTAACATTAAGTATTGCAAAATAATCATTCTGACCACCAAACGGGTTACGGACACCGATTTTATATGGTTCTTCACCTATTGCACCAACTGAACCACCGACTGTTACAAGTGCATTTTCAACATTCTGCTTTTTGAGATATTCGATTGCCTCATCACAAGCAGTACCTTTACCCAATGCACCTAAATCAAGAATACCATTTGTTATTGAAATTTTGTTGCTGTCAATTCTTAACGAAGTATTTTTTAAATTATCAAGAGTTTTTGCAATTTCATCATCAGATGGTATATATCCACCGTCTTCGATTTTCCACAACTCCTTCATCTCACCGCAGAAAAGTGTGAAGCAATCACTTTTTTCGGAAAGCTCAACACAATCATCAAGATAATCACTGAACCATTTATCAGCAACTATTGTTTTTTCAGCGTTCAAAACTGAAACTGCCGATGTGGTAATGTTATGAGAAATATATGCCCTGTCAATAAAGCTTATCCGTTCAAATGCATTACTGCAAAGGTCATCACCGTTTCGCTCACCATAAACCTTGATGTTCACGGGACTGCCCATAGCGTAATTTGAAAGAGATGCGTCTTTAATTGAGCTGTTGATAAGTGAAATTATGAAAATCGATGCCACAACAAATATGGCAATAAAAGGTAAAATATATTTTCTGATTTTCATTTTGTCAACCTACTTTCCCATACTATAATATAATACTATATTTTTTTACTTTAATCAATTGGTAAATATATTGAAATAATGGTAGATAAATGATACAAAATGACTATAAATTCTCGTTAAAAAAATAACAAAACCGTTATACAATAAATTGGAGTTTGTGGGGATGTTGTAGTGGTTATGATACTATCTCGGCTCCCCTGAAAGGGGAGCTGTCGAGCGTTAGCGAGACTGAGGGGTCTGTTCCCATATCAACACACTAATTGGAAACTTTTACAAACCCCTCTGTCACCTTGCGGTGACATCTCCCCTTTCAGGGGAGACAGGAATTTAAATCATCCCGATAAATTATAATTTATCTGCGTAAACGATTAAAATAACTTGATTTTTTCTATTATGATGATAAAATAATTTCATTGGAGTGATTTTAATGAATTACGATTTCAGTTTTTACATGCCCGTGAATATTCTCGGTGGCAAAAAAGCTTTACAGAACAACAAAAACATATTCTTATCACTTGGTAAAAAGTGTCTTATTGTAACAGGTAAGGCATCTGCCAAAAAATCAGGTGCACTTGATGAATTGATTTCAGTTTTCAATGAATTGAATATTGAATATGCGGTTTTTGATAAGATTACTGAAAATCCATTAACCAAAACTTGTTGTGATGGTGGTAAAGTCGCAAGAGAATTCCAAGCTGACTTTGTGGTTGGCATTGGCGGCGGTTCACCTCTTGATGCATCAAAGGCAATTTGCGTTTATGCCACAAATCCACACATTATAAATGATGGAATTTATACCGAAGCTGTTGAAAATATGCCATTACCTCTCGTTGTAATCGGTACAACATCAGGTACAGGCAGTGAGGTTTCGGGTGTTTCTGTTCTCACTCGCGAAAACGGTAGAAAGCAGAGTATAAGCGGTAAAAACTACTATGCTCGTTATGCGATTGCAGATGCTAAATACACATATTCAGTCCCATACAGAACTACAGTTTCAACTGCACTTGATGCACTCGCTCACGCGATTGAATCAATGTTTTCACCTCGTGCAGATTTTCTGACTCAGCAATTTGCACTCATTTCAATTAAAATGATTTATCCGATTCTTCAAAAACTTTACGAAACAAAAGAGTTGCCTACCGAACAAGAAAGAGATACTCTCTATTTTGCATCACTTTATGCAGGTTTTGCACTCAATAAAGGCGGTACAGGTTTTCCCCACGGTATGGGCTATGCACTTACGGAGGATTACAACGTACCTCACGGAATTGCTTGTGCAGTTTTCTTACCGCAATATATCAATGAGGCTGAAAAATCAAACCCACTTCTTTTCAAAGAAGTACTTAAAGCTATGAATAGTGATAAAATTTCAGCAGAACAACTTATTCTCGACTTATGCGATTTACATTTATCCATTCCTGACGAAAGAATAAATGAATATGTTGCACGTTGGGAAACTCTTAAAAACTTTAAAAATTCACCTACTGCATTTAACAATGTGGATGCAGGAGGTTTGGTTAAAAATTTATCTCAGTAATTTATAGTTATAAAATATCTAATTTGTTCAACCCCTTGAAAAATCTATATTTTCAACATATTGTCGTCGTTATTGTTGTCTATTATAGACAACAAACGGCGATATTTTTTGAATTAAAAACTTCGTTTTAGATATTTTTTAACTTTATTTTAGATGTTTTTTAACTTTTAGTTATTTTTCAACTATCTGTTTTCTACTAAATTTCCAAAAATTGTTGACAGAGGGAAAATTAGTGTTATAATGGTATATGAACAATTATCTGTTGTTAAAACTTTACTTAACGGAGGAGAAAATTTATGGCAGACACAAGATTCGCAATTGCACACTACCATGATGCTGCTCAGATTAACAAACAGCTTGACGAACTTATCAGCAAACCAATTTATTCAATTAAGCCTGAAGTTCTCAAGACTTATGAAGAAGAGTATTATGACAAAAAATGTGCTAAATCAAAGGAAATGATTGCTGAAGCAAAGACTATCATCCCTGGCGGTGTTCAGCACAACCTTGCTTTCAACTATCCATTCCCACTTGTTTTCACAAAAGCTGAAGGTGCTTACCTTTACGACGTTGACGGAAACAAGTACTTCGACTTCCTTCAGGCAGGTGGACCTACAGTTCTCGGTTCAAACCCTAAGGTAGTTCGTGACCAGGTTATCGACCTTCTTAACACATGTGGTCCTTCAACAGGTCTTTTCCACGAATTTGAATACAAACTTGCAAAGAAAATCTCTGACTCAGTTGAATCAGTTGATATGTTCCGTATGCAGGGTTCAGGTACTGAAGCTTGTATGACAGCTGTTCGTGTTGCTCGTCTTGCAACAGGTAAGAAGAACATCCTTAAAATGGGTGGTGCTTACCACGGTTGGTCAGACCAGCTCGGTTACGGTATCCGTGTTCCAGGTTCAAAGTTCACACAGGCAAGTGGTGTTCCACTTTACCTCTTCAAGCATACTCAGGAATTCTTCCCCGGTGACCTTGAAGACCTTGAAAGAAAGCTTTGGCTCAACCAGTTCAACGGTGGCACAGCTGCTGTATTTATTGAACCAATCGGTCCTGAAAGTGGTACAACTCCACTCGATTATGACTTCAACAGAGGCGTTGAAAGACTTTGCCGTAAATATGGCGCACTTCTCGTATTCGATGAAGTTGTTACAGGTTTCCGTATCGGTATGGCTGGTGCTCAGGGCTTCTTCGGTGTATCTCCTGACCTTACAATCTTTGGTAAGGTTATCGCTGGTGGATATCCTGGTGCAGGCGGTGTCGGCGGTAAGAAGCAGTACATGAAGCATCTTGGTGCAGGTCTTGACGATTCAGGTATGAAGGTTAAGAAGGCATTCACAGGCGGTACAATGACTGCTAACCCACTTTCTTGCTGTGCAGGTTACTTCACTCTTGAAGAAATCGACAAGCAGAACGCATGTCAGAAGGCAGGCGAAATGGGTGACAGACTTACTCAAGGTCTTCAGGAACTCGTTAACAAGCACGGACTTCCATTCGTATGCTGGAACGAAGGTTCTGTTTGCCACCTTGAAACAGTTGGTACAATGCACTACTCAATCGATTGGTGCAAACCTTGGAAAATCCCTGGTGTTCTTTCAGCTACAAGCGAAAGAAAGAAGGAAATGCAGTATATGGGTGCTGCTTATATGGCAGAAGGACTTGTTACTCTTGCAGGTAGCCGTCTCTACACATCAGCTGCATACACACCTAAGATGATTGACCAGGCTCTTCAGTGCTTCGATAAGGTATTTGCTAACGTTGCTGTTAAGCCATCAAATAAATAATCATTGATTTTTTCGGGTGGATGAATTCATCTTCATCCACCTTTTTATCCTAATTATAAGAGGTGATATTTTATGGATATTATGCAGGCAAAAGAAACTGTTATAAGAGCAGGTAAAGAACTTATTGCAGCAGGTCTTATTGCTCGTACTTGGGGCAACATTTCTTGCAGAATCAGTGAAACACAGTTTGTAATCACACCAAGTGGTCGTGCTTATGAAACTCTCACTCCTGAAGAAATCGTTCTTGTAAATATCGAGGACCTTGAATATGAAGGTGAAATCAAGCCATCAAGTGAAAAAGGTATTCACGCTGCTTGCTATAAGCTTCGTCCTGAAGTAAACTTTGTTATCCATACACATCAGGTAAACGCTTCAATCGTTTCTGCACTTGGTATGGACATTAACAATGTTGAAGGTGAAAATGCACAGGTTGTTGGTAACAACCTTCCAATTGCTTCATACGGTCTTCCGGGAACAAAGAAGCTTCGTAAGGGCGTTATTGAGGCAATCACTCGTTCTGATGCTAAGGCTGCTGTTATGGCTCACCACGGTGCAGTTTGTATGGGTGTTGACTATGACGATGCATTCAATGTTGCACAGAAGGTTGAAGACATCTGTGAACAGTATGTTTTAGATAAGTACACATCACTTACAGGTACAGTTGCTGAAAATCTTACTGCTATCAACGATTATGTTGTTGGCAAGTTTGTTAAGAAGCCTTCAACTGCTCCTGAATTTGAGCCTTGTAAGAGTGAGCGTGACGGTCCTGTTTTCAACATTTCAGTTATCGGTGGTGACGGAACAATCACAAGAATCGATATTGATTCAGGTGATGTTATCGCAGGTGACCCAAGCAACAGTTCAATCGAGCTTCATCGTGCAGTTTACAAAAACCGTGCTGATGTTAACTTTATTTCTCACACAAAGGACCCATATACAGTTGCTTGTTCTCAGCTTGGCAAGAAAATGCGTCCTCTTATTGACGACTTTGCACAGATTGTTGGTGTAAATGTCAAGTGTGCAAAATATGACCCTAACAACACACTCGCAACTGCTAAAAAGGTTGTTAAGAAGCTTAAAGGCAGAAACGCAGTTCTTCTTGAGAACAACGGTGCTCTTTGTGTTGCAGGTAGTGAATACGATGCAGGTGCTATTGAATTTATCACAAATAAAGGTGCTAAGATTCAGATTAGTGCTCAGATGTTTGAAAAGGTTGAACCAATCAATCCAATCGAAACAAGAATTATGAATCTTGTTTACAGACTCAAGTATTCAAAACAGGCAGGTAAATAATTTGATACATAAAAATCTCCCCGAAGGATTCACTCCCTCGGGGATTTTTTTGGTTTTTCGCTTAATTATGCTAAATTATATTATTCTAATGAGTCCATGCTCAAAAGAACATCGCTGTCACCCATCACCGTTGGCAACTCACCATTCCACTTACTCCACTTTATGTAATCTACATAATCAGGTGATTTTGCAAGTGCATCCTGAATAAGTTTAATGCTTTCTGCTTCGGCTTCTGCCTGAGTGATTTTCTGCTGTGCCTCAACCTCGATACGCGCAAGGTCTTGTTCAGCCTTTAATGCGTTCTGCTGTGCCGTCTGCTTTGCTTCAACTGCTGCATTAAATTCTTCAGAGAAATCAAAATCTACAATGTTGAAAATCTCAACTGTAATACCGTATTGATTGATTTTTTCTGACAAAGCATCCTTAATCTGCTCACCTACTGTTTGACGTTTTGTAATAAGCTCTTCAGCTGTATATTGAGCAGTTACAGCCTTGATGCTTTCCTGAATTGCAGGAACAATAACAACTGAACCGTAATCTGTTCCCACGTTCTGATAGAGCGTTGCGGAAGAATCATTATTCACATGGTAGTTTACTGCTACCACATAAGAGATAATCTGCAAGTCCTTTGAAGATGATGAACCCTCCGTTTCAATCTTTTGTGTGCGGTTGTTCATCTGCACTACCCTTTGAATGAATGGAATTTTAAAGTGCAAGCCTTCCTCGAGAACTGTATCCTCAACAGCACCAAATGTAAGTACAACACCTGTATGACCTGCTGAAACTACTGTAAAGCAGGATATTGCAACACCAATAACAAGAACTGCACATACAGCAATTATTACTATTTTTACTATCTTTTTTGTATCCATATTGTCCTCCTGTTTTTTCTTTTTTCCTATGAAAGAGTATTTGTAAACAAAAAACTCATACACAGCGAAAAACCATGTATGAGTCTCATTTACTTATGACACACCGAAGAGAAAAACTCTTGTCCTGACGATGATGTCTCGCATTTTTTTATTTTGCGGAATTACTCCCTCATATCACCATAAATATACCATATAAGTCGAATTTTGTCAATACGGTGTCATAATTCATTTATTTATGACAATTTATGTATAAACAATCCTGACAACAATTTTGGTTCAAACCAAGTTGATTTTGGTGGCATAACCTTTCCTGCATCTGCAATATCCATAAGTTCATTAAGTGATGTGGGGTACATTGCAAATGCTAATTTCATACCCTCTGCTACTCGTCTTTCAAGCTCACCAAGGCCACGGATACCACCGACAAAGTCAATTCTCTTGTCAGTTCTTGGGTCTTCGATACCAAGAATAGGTGTGATAAGGTTATTCTGAAGAATTGAAACATCAAGACATTCAACAGGGTCATTTTCATTGATAAACTCTGCCTTTGCAGTAACCTTATACCACTTGTTATCAAGGAACATACCGAATGTGTGACGTTCTTTTGGCGAATACGGACTTTCATCAGCTTCCTCAACAATGAATTTTTCACCCATTTTTGTGATAAACTCTTCACTTGTGTTTCCGTTAAGGTCTTTGATTACACGGTTATAGTCCATAATTTTAAGCTGGTCACAAGGGAAGATAACTGAAAGGAAGAAGTTAAACTCTGCATTCTTGTCGTACTCTCCCTCACCTCTTCTGCGTTCACCTACACGAACAGCTGAAGCACATCTGTGATGACCGTCAGCAATATAAAGGTATGGAATTTCTGCAAACTCCTTAACGAGAGTCTCAATAACAGCGTCATCGTCAATAACCCATACTGTTTGTGATACACCGTCATCGCTTACAAAATCATAAGCAGGTTTATGTGTGTTTTTCCAGTTTTCTGTAATATCTGAAACAGTTTTATTTTCTCTGTGTGTAAGGAAAATTGGTCCTGTGTTTGCATCAAGAGTATCAACGTGACGAATTCTGTCCGCTTCCTTATCTGCTCTTGTAAATTCGTGCTTTTTAATGATATTATCAAGGTAATCGTCAACTGCAGTACAACCTACAATACCTGTTTGTTCTCTACCGTTCATAATCTGACGATAAATATAAAGCATTGGCTTTTCGTCCTGCTGACAAATCCCCTTTTCACTCAAAGCATCAAGATTTTCCTTTGCTTTTTCATACACTTCAGGTGAATAAATATCAATTCCCTGTGGCAAATCAACCTCTGCTTTATCAACATGTAAAAATGAGTAAGGCTTATCCTTTACCATTTCTCTTGCTTCTTCTGAATTCATTACATCATAAGGTAATGCACCAACTAAAGATGCAAATTCGTTTTTAGGTCTGACTGCCTTAAACGGTCTTAACACTGCCATTTTTATTACCTCTTTCTTTTATCGTTAAAAACATTTTATAAACAATAATATAAGCTATAACCCCGATTATTGCACCAATTCCGTCAATTAACAGGTCTGAAAACTGAAATGCTCTGCCGGGGACAAAAATCTGATGAATTTCATCACTTACCATTACAGCAACAGTCAATACAAATGAAATTATTGATGAGTTTTTCTTTTCCCATGTGGCAAAAATCGCATTATTTAGACTGAATGAAAGTGCTGTAAACTCCAGCATATGAGCGATTTTTCTCAATGTTTCACCGTCAATATATAAGTTTATCCACTCAATAATTCTGCTGACAAGAGAATCACTTAATTCCTTTGACTCCTCTGCATCCTGTGCTGATAAGCTGAAAATAAAACCGAGAAAAACAACTACGAGAACCCAAGACACAATTACATAAATAAATCTTCCGTATTTCATTATTTTTGTCCTTTATAAAAATAGATATTTGCTCTATCCCCTGCTGAATACACTCCGCTTGTACCTTTTGCAACTGCAAAAACAGTATTCTTATAATTTATCGGTACTGCAACCGCATTTTTAAGCAAATGACTTTCACAAGAAATTACTTTTTTCTGTGTAGCATTTCCGTTTAAATCCTCTATCATTCTGTCATATTCTTCGGATGAATACCCAAAAGCATTGTAATCGCTATCAGATTTAAATATTGATAAGAAATCCGCTGATTTATCGGAATCAACTGTCAGGTCATAAATTACAAGGCTATATTCACCTGAACGGATTTTTGAGTAATACTCGTCATTTTCTGCAACAGTTACTTTACCGTTAAGCTCAACACCAATATTTGCCTGCCAACAGTTGACAATAGATTTTGCAATTTCCTCATTTTCTTTTGTACAAAGAATACTAATTGTAAGGTTATCTATTTCCAACTCTTCAAATGCCGAAATCATATTCTTTCTTGCATTTTCAATGTTATATGACAATGTTTCCACTTTACCGCCTGACATTTTATAGCCTGATGGTACAAGATTTGTAACTGCTTTTTCCGTAATTGATGAAAAATCAATACTTAAAACAAGACCTGTTCTAAGCTTCACATTCTGAAGAGCCTGTTTATTCATATTAAAAACAAGTGCTGTTGTAATATTTTCTATGTTTTCCTTCTGAATTCTTCTACCAAGCTCATCTATTGCATCTTCACTTGCAAAGAAACCTAAATCATAAGTCCCGTCATCAACCTTTTTCGCAATATCCGCTTCGTTGGAATTAACATGAAGTCTTACAGATGTTGCAGTTGTGCCAAAGTCACCTGAATAATCTTCATTTTTTGAAAAACGAACTGATTCACCATCTTTAATATCGGAAAGATAGAAACAACCGTTTGAAATTATGTATTCCTCATCAAGACCATATCTGCCTTCGGTAAGATTAAAAAATTCTTCATCACATGGAAATGAAACAGGTTGACTGAGTGAATACAAGAAATCAGAAGATTTTTCTTTGAGTGTAATTTCAAGAGTATAGTCATTTATAGCTTTTACACCAAGTTCATTTGCTGACTTTTCACCACTATGTACTTTATCAGCATTTTTTATGATACTTAATAAACCGTAATTCTGAGAATTTGTTTCAGGTAAAACACCTCTTGTTATACCGAAAACAAAATCTTCTGCCGTAACTTTGCCTTCAACTGTTTTTCCTTTTTCTTCAAGGAAATCCTGAACCTCACCTGAAATATAATATTTCAAATCCTCTTTAAGATAAAAAGTATAAACAAGTCCGTCAGCAGAAACCTTATAATCCTTAACAGCACATTTCTGTGGTTCTCCGTTTTCGTCAAGTTTAAAAAGACCGTCAAAGATATTAACAGCCACTATTTTTTCACTTGTTGTTGATGCAACCTGTGGGTCAAAATATCGAGGCATTTCAGAAACTGCACCTGAAAGATATATTTCACTATCTTTTGAACAACCTGCAAAACAAGAAACAAGCAAGATTGTTGACATTAAAATTGCAATAATTTTCTTAATCATTTTATCACCAACGAACATTATAACAAATTATAAGAAATATGGCTATATTTTAATAAAAATTTTTACAAAAAACTCGCATTTATTATATTCTTTTGGTATAATAAAGAATATATTTTCATTGTAAGGAGATTATTATGCCACAAAATGATATTTTACTTATAATTTCTATCGCATTATCAGTTGTTTCTATAATTATCATGTTTGTTGTTCTCAAAAACTCCAAGAGCAACAAGTCAAATGATGCTGTTGAACAAAAAATTGATTACATAAACAAAAATATGGGTGACGAATTTCACCGAATCCGTGTTGAAAATCAGAATTCTAACAAGGAAATTCGTGAAGATGTTAAAAAGAGTCTTGATGAAATGAGTCTTCGCATTGACAGTATGAACAGAGGTAATTTCGAGCATAGAGAAAAAGTCAGCGAAATTCTCGTTTCAATGCGTGATAAAAATGCTGAACAGAGTGAAAAGCAGAACAAGGTTCTTGAAGCTTCAATTACAAAAATGCAACAGTCAAACGAAAAGAAACTTGAGGAAATGAGAGTAACTGTTGACGAAAAACTTACTGCAACACTCACCACAAGACTTGATTCTTCATTCAAAACTGTTTCTGAACAACTTGAAAACCTTTATAAATCTCTTGGTGAAATGCAGACTCTTTCAACAGGTGTTACTGAAAATGTTACTGCACTTAACCGTGTTCTTACCAATGTTAAGGCAAGAGGTACTTGGGCAGAAGTGCAACTTGAGGGTATTTTAAATCAGACAATTCCTAATATGTTTGAAAAGAATGTGGCAACAGTTCCCAATTCACTTGACAGAGTTGAGTTTGCTATTCGTATTCCGTCAAGTGAAAAAGACGGTAAGGATATATTTCTTCCTGTTGACTCCAAGTTCCCTATGGAAGACTATGTCCGACTTTGCGATGCTGCTGACAGAGCAGATGCAGAAGCTGTAAAACAAGCTCGAAAAGAATTGGAAAACAGAGTGCTCAGTGAAGCGAAATCTATCGCTAAATACATACACGTTCCCGATACAACGCCTTTTGCAATTATGTATCTTGCAACTGAAGGCCTTTATGCCGAAATCGCATCATCACGAACGGGACTGCCTGAAAAAATTCAGAATGAATATAATATTATGATTGCAGGACCTACAACAGTTACTGCACTTCTCAATTCACTTTCCATGGGCTTTAAAACAGTCGCTATCAACGAAAAAGCAAACGAAGTCCGTCAGCTTCTCGGTGCTGCAAAGGTTCAGTATGAAAAATTCGGTGACTTGCTCGCAAAAGCAAAGAAAAAGGTTGACGAAGCAGGAAAAACCCTTGAAGATGCTGAACGCAAAAACCTTTATATCCGCAGAAAACTTAAAAATATCGAAGAAATCGACGCTCCTACTGCCGACAAACTCTTATTTGACGGATTAGTGGAAGAAACTGAAGAATAAACTCTTGCAACATTTACCAGTTTATTGTATTATATAAGTTGGTATTAAACTAATATATTATACTTTAGGAGGATAAGGAAATGGCTCTTAAACATGCTGATATTATCAAAAAGATGACTCTTGAAGAAAAAGCAAGTATGTGTGACGGTCTTGATTACTGGCACTCACAACCTGTCGAAAGAGTTGGCATCAAATCAATCAGCCTTAATGACGGACCTCATGGTATCCGTAAAAAAGGTGACCCTGGTGACACACCAAAGGGTGAAACAAATCTTTTGAAAGGTGTTCCTGCAATCTGTTTTCCAACAGCATCTGCAACTGCTTGTTCTTGGGATACTGACCTTCTTTACAGAATGGGTGTTGCTCTCGGTGAAGAATGTCTTAAAGAAAAGGTTTCTGTACTTTTAGGTCCCGGTACAAACATCAAACGTTCACCTCTTTGCGGTCGTAACTTTGAGTACTTCTCAGAAGACGGTGTTCTTGCAGGTGAAATGGCTGCATCATTTATCAACGGTGTTCAGAGTAAAGGCGTTGGTACATCTCTTAAGCACTATGCAGCAAACAATCAGGAAACACGCAGAATGACTGTTAATGCAGTTGTTGACGAAAGAACACTTCGTGAAACATATCTTCTCCCATTTGAAATCGCAGTTAAAAAAGCTCAACCTTGGACAATAATGAACTCATATAACAGAGTTAACGGCACTTATGCTGCTGAAAACAAGTGGCTTCTTACTGATGTTCTCAGAAAAGACTGGGGATTTGAAGGCATTGTTGTTACTGACTGGGGTGCAGAAAATGAAAGAGTTCCTGGACTTATTGCAGGTCAGGAACTTGAAATGCCAACTTCTTCAGGTATCGGCACAAAGCTTATCTGTGATGCAGTTAAAGATGGCTCTCTTGATGAGGCTGTTCTTGATGCTGCTTGTGACAAACTTATTGAAATGTCAAAGAAAGCTGAAAAGGTTCTTGGCAATTACACATATGACAGTGATGCTCACCATAAGCTTGCTCGTGAAATCGCAGGTCAGTGTATGGTTCTTATGAAGAACGATAACAATATTCTTCCTCTTAAAAAGGATGCAAAGATTGCACTTATCGGTGAAATGGCTCATACACCTCGTTATCAGGGTGCCGGTTCATCACTTATCAACCCAATCAAGCTTGATTCTGCTTATGAAACAATGAAGGAAATGGGAGTTAACTTCTCATTTGCACCTGGTTATACACTCAAGGGCAAGAATAAGAAAGAACTTGATATGGTTAATGAAGCAAAGAACAAGGCAAAGAATGCTGATGTTGCAATTGTATTTATCGGTCTTACTGATGACTATGAAACAGAAGGCAACGACAGAAGCCATATCAATCTTCCACCTATCCATAACACTCTTGTTGAAGAAGTTCTCAAGGTTAATCCTAACACAATCGTTGTTCTTTCAGGCGGTGCTTCAGTAGCAATGCCTTGGGCAGACAAAGTTCCTGCTATCCTCAACATGTTCCTCACAGGTCAGGCTGGTGGCAGTGCTGTTTGTGACATTATCTTCGGTGATGTTAACCCAAGCGGTAAGCTCAGCGAAACATATCCGCTTGCACTTGAAGACAACTCAAGCTACAACTACTTTCCTGGAACATCTGTTTCTGTTGAATACAGAGAAGGTGTTTATGTTGGTTACAAGTACTATGACACAGCAAACAAGGCTGTTGCATTCCCATTCGGTCACGGTCTTTCATACACAACATTTGAATACAGTGATGTAAAGGTTTCTGCTGAAAAGATTAAAGATACAGATACAGTAACAGTTTCATTTAAAGTAAAGAATACAGGTGCTGTTGACGGTGCTGAAGTTGCACAGGTTTATGTAAACGATGTAGAAAGCACAATTTATCGTCCTGTTAAGGAGCTTCGTGGCTTTAAGAAAGTATTCTTAAAGGCAGGAGAAGAAAAGGAAGTTTCAATAGAACTCGATAAGCGTGCATTTGCTTACTATAATGTTGAACTCGGTGACTGGCATGTTGAAAGCGGTGACTTCAAGATTCTTGTTGGTGCATCAAGCCGTGACATCAGACTCGAAGCTTCAGTTTATGTTGAATCAACTGTTGATGCTAAAGTTCCTGATTACAGCAAGACTGCACCATCATATTACGGTGCAAACATTATGAATGTACCTGCTGATGAATTTACTGCAGTTTACGGCAAGGAATTACCACCATCAACAAGAGATAAGAATGCTCCGTTCACACTTCTCAACACGATTGAGGATGCTAAAGACGGCAAATGGGGCGGAAGAATTTACAGACTTCTCATTAAGATTCTCGGCGAAGGCACAATGATGGCCGGTGTTGCTACTCAGCTTCCGATTAAGAACTTTATCTCAATGAGTTTCGGTCTTTTCAGCCCTGAAATGGCAAAGGGACTTATCCTCATTCTTCATGAAGACAAAATGGGTGCAGGTCTTAAAATTATCTTCAAGGGTATTCCAAATCTTATTAAGAACCTCGGCAAATTAAAGCAAATCTAACAAAATTATTCCCACAGGTTTTTCTGTGGGATTTTTTTGACTAAAATGATAAAATCTGCATACAATAAATAATGAAAAAATTTATTGACAAAATATCATTTTTTGCTATAATACCTATTGAAGACTCGGCTTTTATGGAAAGTCTGTCAGGGAGAACACGTCACCGACTGAAAGCG
>CALCTT010000102.1 GCA_937906895.1 uncultured Clostridia bacterium
TCTTTCTTCCCTGTGCAGACCACTGGTCAACGTAGTCAGCCATAGGTGAAGATGGTGTGATTGGGTAAATACCAGCTACTTCTGTAAACGCATAAGATACGTGAGCAGCAGCAGTATTACCGTCCATAGTTTTCTTTTGTCTAACTATGGGTGTCTTTTTGTCTGCCATTTTGTATTTCCTCCTTAATGGAATTAAATATAGAATAAAGTATGCAAAGTCATACAGATATGTATGCGTATTCATACATTTTAAATGATAACACTTTTGTCGCAAAAAGTAAATAGATTTGAACTTAAAAAGTGACGAACTTTGATAAAATTTTAACCATTTTTTGTACTATTTGGTTAATGAATTGTAAAGAGTGTTTTAACATATTCTTCCAATACTTGACGAAATACATATTTTGTTATACAATACATACTGATATTTTATAAATATCGAAACTATATTTTTTATAAGGATGGTTATGTCAAATGGACACAGACCCAGGGAGTATTATTATTAAAATAGTAACCCTATTTGCATTGATTTTTGTTAATGCATTCTTTTCAATGTCAGAAATGGCAATCGTTACTCTTAATGACAATAAAATCGACAAAATGGCAGAACAGGGTAACAAAAAAGCAAAGCAGATTAAAAAGCTTACAGAAAACACAAGCTCGTTCCTCTCAACAATTCAGATTGGTGTTACTTTAGCAGGATTCTTGACATCTGCTACTGCTGCACAGTCTTTTGCGGAGATGTTGACAAATGCAATTGCAAAAACTCCTGTTGTAAATGTTATTCCTGTTGGTATTATCAGCGGATTTTCAACAGTTGTAATAACGCTTATTATGTCATATTTCTCACTTGTTTTGGGTGAACTTGTACCAAAGAAAATTGCAATGAGTAAGCCTGAAAAAATGGCATTTATGGCAGCACCGATTCTTGTTTTTGTTGCGAAGATTACAAAACCTATTGTTAAGTTCCTTGCACTTTCAACAAATGGTGTTTTAAGACTTATTGGTATTGACCCTCACGCTGACGAAGAAGTTGTTACTGAAGAAGAAATTCGTATGATGGTGGATGTTGGTGGCGAAAAAGGTGTTATCGAAGACACTCAGATTGAAATGATTAACAATATTTTTGAGTTTGACGATATTGATGTTGCCGATATTATGACTCACCGTACTGATATGGTTTGTATTGATGTTGAGGAGTCACTTCACGAGGCAGTCAAGCTTTCAATCGAAAATGGTTTTTCACGAATTCCTGTTTATGAAGAAGATCCTGACGATATTATCGGTGTGCTTTACATTAAGGATTTCCTTAAATATGTCGGCACAAATCTTCCTAAAACAAAAGCAATTAAAGATATGATGCGACCTGCATATTATGTTCCTGAAACAAAGCGTTGTGGTGAGCTCTTTACTGAAATGACAGAAAAACGAGTTCAGATGGCTGTTGTTGTTGATGAATACGGCGGAACAGCAGGTATCGTTACTCTTGAAGACTTGCTTGAATCTATCGTTGGTAATATTCAGGATGAGTATGACCAGGAGGACGAGGAAATCTCAATCATCAATGATACAACCTTTGAGGTTGACGGTATTACTGATATCGAAGAGGTTGAGGAACATACGGGAAAGAAATTCCCTGAAGGTGATTACGACACAATCGGCGGATATATTATAAGTGTTCTTGGCTTTTTACCAAAAGACGGTGAAATGAACGAAGTGACATTTGAAAATGTTAAATTCACAGTTCTGAATGTCGAAGAACGCCGAATCGGTAAAGTTAAAGTTGAAATTCTCCCTGAAGAAAAAAAGGAAGAAGAAACAGAAGAACGTAGATTTTTCAAACGAAACGAAGAATAAAAACCGAAAAGGTATGGTAGGGCGGGGTCTTAACCCCGCCGTTATTATATAAGGTGACATTATGCAAAAAATCAATTACCAAAAACAACTTGATAAGATTATTGAAAATTTAGGGGATGAAGTGCCGTCGCTTCTTCTCCACAGTTGTTGTGCACCTTGCAGTAGTTATTGCATTGAATATTTGTCACAATATTTCAATATTACAGTTCTTTATTATAACCCTAATATTTATCCTGAAACAGAATACGAAAAACGCAAAGCAGAGCAGAAGCGATTAATCAGCGAAATGGAAACAAAATATCCTGTTAAAATGCTTGATTGTGATTTTGAAAGTGAAAAGTTTTACGAAATGGCAAAAGGTCTTGAAGATTGTCGTGAATGTGGTGAACGATGTTTTAAATGTTATCGATTAAGACTTGAAAAAACTGCTGACGAGGCAAAAAAGAATGAGTTTGATTATTTCACAACAACACTTACAATAAGCCCACTAAAAAATGCCGAAAAGATTAATGAAATTGGTAATGGATTAAGTGGAGAATACAAGGTGAAATTTTTACCATCAGATTTCAAAAAACGAGAAGGATATAAACGTTCAATAGAATTAAGTAAAGTTTTTAACCTTTACAGACAAAATTATTGTGGATGCATATTTTCGCAGAACGAGCAAAAGAAAACGGACACCATGTGATGTCCGTAATTTTTCTATTCGTAAATATCAACTGCGCCTCTGCCTTCTGTTACCTTGGCAACATAAGAAGCAACCTTTTTGTGTTCAGGATGAACCTTGTATTTCTGGAGTTCTTCCTCGTGTTCAGTTTCAACAACCAAAAGAGCATCGAAATTTCTCTCACATTCTACTTGATTTTTAAGGAATGTGAGTTTTTTTATGTGTGGAATGAGAGGAGGAAGTGCTTCAAGACCATTTTTAACGATTTCAATGTTCTCGTCTTTTGTCTTACCTTCTGCATCTTTAAATTTCCACATTACAATATGTTTAAGCATAAATTTTCGTCCAATCTTATTAAAGTATTGTAGGGGACAATGCCCACATCGTCCCGCATCGATTAATAATATTTGACGGGCGGATGTGGGCATCCGCCCCTACTTATTTGATGTTGAACAGGGTGCGTGCATTTCTATCTGTCAAATCAAGAATTTCTTGTGCCGTGCATCCTCGGAGTTCTGCGATTTTCTCTGCAGTATAAGGAATGTGTAGCGAGTCACATCTTTTTCCACGGAAAGGTACCGGAGTCATATATGGTGCATCTGTTTCAATTAAAAGTTTATCTTCAGGGACAAACTTTGCAACCTCACAGGGCTTAACAGCATTTTTAAATGTAACTGCACCACCAAGACCGATGTACATACCAAGCTTTATAATCTCTTTTGCCATTTCAACGCTGCCTGAGAAACAATGAAGAACGCCTTTAGGCTTATATTTTTTCAATATATTAAGAGTGTCCTCGTGAGATTCTCTGTCGTGGAAAATGATTGGTAAATCGAGTTCATTTGCCAACTGAATTTGTTTTTCAAGTAGATTCAATTGGTTTTCACGACTTTCTTTTTCGTAGTGATAATCAAGTCCGATTTCACCGATAGCAACGCATTTTTCGTCTTTTGCCAACTCTTTTATTTTCTCCAAATCACCGTCTTTGTATTCGTCGTTATCAAGTGGGTGAAACCCTACCGCAGAGTACACAAAATCGTATTTGTGAGAAAGTTCAACTGCAAATTCGCTTGTTTCAATGTTTACACCACAACACACAACACCCGAAACGCCTTTTTCTTTAAAAGAAACGAGCAGTTCGTTTCTGTCGGGATTAAACTGCTCGTCATCGTAATGTGCGTGTGAATCAAAAATATTATGATACATTATCTAATTCTCGCTCCGTTTGGCATATCCTTGTCAACAAAGATAACTTTTGCATCTTCTTCAGTAACATCAGCAGCAAGAATCATACCACAGCTTTCAACACCACAGAGAACTGCAGGCTTAAGATTTGCAACAACGATAACCTTTTTACCGATAAGGTCTTCCGGTTTGTACCATTTTGCAATACCGCTTGCAACGATTCTGTCTGTGCCTGTACCGTCATCAAGAGTGAGTTTGAGAAGTTTTTTAGCTTTTTTGATTGGTTCGCAATTCTTAACCTCTGCAACACGGAGTTCAACTTTCATAAAATCGTCAAAGCCGATTTCAGCGAGTCCCTCGATTTTTGGTGCAGGAGCATTTGCCTTTTCTTCTGCTTCTTTTTTAGCCTGAAGTTCAGCAATAAGCTTTTCACCATCAATTCTTGAGAAAAGAGGAGTAGCAGTACCAACTTTGATGCCAGCTTCAAGTCCGCCCCAAGTCTGAATACTTTCATAAGTTGCAGGAACAACGTTTAACTGTTCGGCAATCTTAACAGCAGTTTCAGGCATAATAGGTGAGATAAGTGCTGAAAGAACACGGATGCCTTCAAGAAGATTATAGAGAACTGTACCGAGTTTTTCTTTTGATGCTTCGTCCTTAGCGAGTGCCCAAGGCATTGTTTCGTCAATGTATTTGTTGCAACGACGAGCAAAATTGATTACACATTCAACAGCATCACTCATCTTGTATTCTGAAATGTATTTGTCAAAACCTTGGAGTGCTTTTTTAGCACAGTCTTTAAGGTCTTCGTCAAATTCAGTAGGACAAGCAGGTGATTGAACAATACCGTCAAAATACTTATTCTGCATTGCGATAGTTCTGTTTACAAGATTACCGAGTGTGTTTGCAAGGTCTGTATTGAAACGGTCAATCATTGCTTCATAAGTAATTGAACCATCGTGTGCGTGTGGCATTTCTGAAAGAAGATAGTAACGAACTGCATCAACACCGAAAATTTCTGTAAGGTCGTCAGCGTAAATAACGTTACCACGGGATTTACTCATTTTATCTTCACCTTGAAGCAACCAAGGGTGACCGTAAACTTGTTTTGGTAACGGAATACCGAGAGCCATAAGAGTAATTGGCCAGTAAATTGTATGGAATCTTACAATATCCTTACCAATAATATGGCAATCTGCAGGCCAATACTTGTTAAACTGTTCGTTGCTGCCATCAGGGTCATAACCAATACCTGTAATATAGTTGAGAAGTGCATCGAACCATACATATACAACGTGTCTATCATCAAATGGAACTGGAACACCCCATTTGAAAGATGTACGGGAAATGCACAAATCCTGAATACCTGGTTTAATAAAGTTATTAAGCATTTCCTTTTTACGAGCTTCAGGATAAATAAAGTTTTCATTATTTTCAATGAAATCTTCAAGCTGTTTCTGATATTTAGAAAGCTTAAGGAAATATGCTTCTTCTTTTGCTTTTTTAACATCTCTGCCACAGTCAGGACATTTACCGTCAACTAATTGACTTTCAGTCCAGAATGACTCACAAGGAGTACAGTAAAGACCTTCATATTCGCTCTTATAAATATCACCTTGGTCGTAAAGTTTTTGGAAAATCTTTTGAACTGCTTTTTCGTGATAATCGTCAGTTGTACGAATAAAGTGGTCATAAGTTGTATTCAAAAGGTCGCAAATACCCTTGATTTCGCCTGCAACCTTATCAACGTATTTTTTAGGGCTGATACCAGCTTCGTTGGCGTATTCCTCAATTTTCTGTCCGTGCTCGTCAGTACCTGTCATAAAGAAAACATCAAAGCCCTGCATTCGCTTGTACCTCGCAATGGCATCGGTCAACACGATTTCATAGCTGTTGCCGATATGTGGTTTGCGTGATGTGTACGCAATGGCTGTTGTGATGTAAAACTTTGGCTTTTCACACATAGAAAACGCCCCTTTCTGAAAAATTTTGCAACATAAAATATTTTTGTCGCATATATTATAATATTATACTATCCCTTGCCAATATTTTCAAGGAGTTTATAACAATTTCTTTCGTGGTATATTTATGAACCCTGCAAATTATAATTTGTAGAGATGTTCACAATGTAGGGGTCGCTGCCCACAGCGA
>CALCTT010000103.1 GCA_937906895.1 uncultured Clostridia bacterium
TAGCAGTTTACACGATTTCCAATCGTGCTCCTTCGACCAGCTCGGACAACTCTCCATATCAACAGATTTATATTATATCGAAATATTAAATTAAAATCAAGTATTTTTACTCAAAATATTATTTATCTCTCGGTTAAAAGCAAAAATACCAACAAAAAATTATAATATACATACAATAGATAAGGCAGGCATGGAAGCCTGCCACTACGTGAATTAAATCATCACAACAATTTATAGTTTTTCTATTTCTCCACTCTTATATTTGAAAATTCTCAAAGCATCTGCTAATTCGACTTTATTGTTTTTATCTGTATCAGCAGCCTTAAGTGCGGTATCTGAAAGCTTGATTTCACCACTCTTATACTTAAAAATCATAAGAGCATCTGAAATTGTAACCGAGCCGTCGGCATCAATATCACCCACAATTACATTATTAGAAACGGTGACCTTACAGGTTGCAGTAAATTTGCCAACCGTTGCCGTAATTGTTGCCGTTCCCTTTCCGCAAGCAACTACATTACCATTTTCATCAACTTTTGCTACAGAAATATCAGACGATGTCCATTTCACTGATTTATTATCAGTTGTATTGGAAGGATTATATTTAACGGTTAACTGCTTTGTTTCATTATTGAACATAGTTAATTCATTTTTATCGAGTGATATCCCTGTTAACGGAATAAGATTAGATGCATTTCTTATAATATCAATATAATAGGTCTTTTTATTACCATTTTCAGCCGTTACTACTACCTTGATATTATTACTGCCCGGATTCAGATTAACCTTACCGACTCCATCAATAGTTGCCTTTGAACTGATAGACTTAGCAGAAATATTTACTGAAGAAACAGATTCGGGAACCTGAATTGAATAACCGCTTGTCTTATTTCCATCAAAAGTAAAATCATATCCTTCAACAGTTAATGAGCTCAACCAGTTATTAGGACTACCATTACTTGATTTTGGTAATTCACAAGCTTTTTCAGGCATATTTCTATAATAAGGAATTACAAAAACATAAGGTACATCAAGAATATCTAACTGTTTATATGATTTGTATATATCTTCTGTTTCCTGAGTCGGTGCCATAATATTAGTCATATATTGATGTGTCCATACTTGATTAACAACGTTAAACTTCTGATAATATAACGTATCCTGACCCTTATCAATATATCCTGTTCCAATCCATATTGAACCGCCAACAATAGCCTTATACGGTGTATTCCAAGGAAGCATATACTTTTCATCTGTTGTAGCAGCATATTTCAAACCACTTGATACCGGGTCACTGCCACTATTAGCACCAATATTATAATAGTTATAATAACCTGAATTACCGTTTACAGAACCACTCGTACCTGTTGTGCCAACTTCCTGAATTGTTCTTGCTGCAAGATGATACGGACTGACACCCGATTTAGCAGCGGCATCCATATAAGCCTGTGCATAACTTACATCTTGACCATCAGTGTTCTTAATAGTTTTATTTGCCATAAATGAACCGCTTAAAATAGCACTAACACCCGAAATAGTATGATTTTTTTCATCATACTTTAATGATTCAAACATAAAAATATTCTTCTCATTAAAAAAGTTTCTCGGGTCCATATAATAAGCGATTGTCTGTGAGCTTGCCTGATACCAACGACCTGCATCAAGCGGAATAAATTTATCAGTTTTCCAGTCGTATGCACCGGGTTCTGTTGAACGGTAAGAAATAGGGAAACCTTTTTCAATAAGGCTTCTTCCTATGTAACCTTGTGCATCTTTTGAGAAAAGACTTGACCACTCAAGCCCTGTATTATAAAATACAAACTTCCAATTCGGATGTGCATTAGCGATTTCTTTAATATAATCCTTATATATTTCAGGAACACCGGCGGGCATAACTCCACCCGGTTCTGCTTGTGTTTTTTCAGTTACAAAATCTGCTGCAACATAACCATCGTATTGTTTACCACTATATGTAAATTTAATGTGACACCATTTAGGGTAATTGTCATCACCTTGACTATCAACGGTTTCTAAAATAGTAACAGAATGGTTTGCATTTAAAAGAAGATTATTACCGTTAACTTTAATTATATTATCATTAGGAACAGATGTAGGCGTTGTTCTTACCTTAACTGTATCATGTGTTATATAACCAGATTTAGACTCGGCTGAAACTAAAAATATATATGAAGATGAAAATAATATTGAAATTACCAACATAACAGATACGAAACATTTAATTAATCTATTTTTCACTCTTTCACTTCCCTTTATTATTTGACTTTATTTTATCAAAAAACTGCATAATCGTCAAGTTTTCCATTATTACCAATTATTTACAATATAATAAAAAAATATTTTTTAAAATGGTATTGACATTCTTAATTTATGTGATATAATAATGATAATCATTACTGTTAGTGAGGTGATTAAATGGCAATAGAAAGAAAAAGTAAACAACGAGATGCAATAATAAATGAACTATGTTCTCGTTATGACCATCCGACTGCTATGGAACTTTATCTTTCAGTTCGTGAACAAATTCCAAATTTGAGTTTAGGAACACTTTACAGAAATCTTTCTCAACTTGAAGAAAACGGAATGATTATACGGATTCCTGATGGTGCAACTGACCGATTTGACGGAAATGTTAATCCACATGCTCATTTTAAATGCTTATCTTGTGGTAATGTGTATGACTTAATGTCATTTAATAATGATTCTCTCACCTTTTCGGATGAGATTATTGGAAATGTTGTAAATTACAGTTTAATGGCTTTCGGCTCATGTAAACATTGTAATAAATTTAATTAAATATTATATTTTGGAGGAAAAAAGTATGAAAAAGTTTGTTTGTTCAGTATGCGGTTATGTTCACGAGGGAGATTCAGCTCCTGAAAGATGCCCACAGTGTAAGGTTCCAGCTGACAAGTTCAATGAGGTAAAAGAAGACGAAAGAACTTGGGCTGCAGAACACGTTGTAGGCGTTGCAAAAGGTGTTTCTGAAGACATCATTATGGACCTCAGAGCTAACTTTGAAGGTGAATGTTCAGAAGTTGGTATGTACCTTGCAATGGCAAGAGTTGCACATCGTGAAGGATACCCTGAAATCGGTCTTTACTGGGAAAAGGCTGCTTACGAAGAAGCAGAACACGCTGCTAAATTTGCAGAGCTTCTTGGTGAAGTTGTAACAGACAGCACAAAGAAAAATCTTGAAATGAGAGTTGACGCTGAAAACGGTGCAACAATGGGTAAATTCGACCTTGCAAAGCGTGCAAAGGAACAGGGACTTGATGCTATCCACGATACAGTTCATGAAATGGCTCGTGACGAGGCAAGACACGGCAAAGCATTTGAAGGTCTTTTGAAGAGATATTTCAAGTAATTATAAATAGAAAATCACATAGAGTAATATTTAAATCGCAGGTGTAGATAATGCATCTGCGATATTTCTTTATATACGTATTGATACACGAAAATCGTTCAGGAGTTCAGTTAATCGTGGATGAAGCATAAAAATCACACCCATAACAACCTACGTAGGTTTAAAAACTGTTGCATTTTTCTTTGCGAGTGGTATAATCTTTTTATGTTCAAGTACTATTATGAAAGAAGTGGAAATATGGTAAAAAACTATGATGCAGTTGTTATCGGTGCAGGTAATGGCGGACTTGTTGCATCAGCACGTCTTGCCAAAGAGGGAAAAAAGACATTACTTATTGAACGTCACAATTTACCCGGTGGATTTGCTACAAGCTTTGTAAGAGGTAGATTTGAATTTGAGGCATCTCTTCATGAGCTTTGTGGCATCGGCTCAATTACAGGGAAATCACCATTGTTGAAGATTTTTCAAGAAGTCGGTGCAGCAGATAAAATAGAATGGGTTGCACTTGATGAAGCATACAGATTGCTCACATTGGATGAAAACGAAAAGTGCGACTATTTAATGCCTTTGGGTAAGGAGGCATTTATAAATAAGCTTGAGGAATATGACCCGGGTTCTTCAACTGTCGTTACAAAGATTTTTGAACTTATTGAAAGTATTGAAAAAACTTTGGATTTTGTAAGCAACATAGATGATTTCAAGCCCTCAATGATAAAAGAGATTTTTTCTGAACATACAGATTTTCTTAAGGTTGCAAACTATTCTGTTGATGAAGTGCTCAAATCATTCGGTGCAAGTCAGAAAACAAGGGATATACTTAACGGATATTGGTGTTACCTTGGTCAACCTACTGACGAGCTTAATGTTATTCACTACTTCACAATGCTCCACTCATATATTATTGATGGTGCTGTTATTCCAAGAGGCAGAAGCCATCAGATAAGCACCGCTTTGCTTGAGGCATTTACCGAAAACGGTGGCGAAGCTTGGTTTAACACAAGCGTTAAGAAAATAATTGTTGAAAACGGCGTAGCAACAGGCGTTGTGCTTGATGACGGTACCCAAATAAACGCTAAAGCAGTTATCTGCAACGCTTCACCATATAATGCATTTACAAAACTTATTGACGAAAGTGCTATTCCCGAGAAACTCAAAAAGGAAGTAAACGCTAAAACCTTGAGTGCAAAAGGCTTTGCAGTATTTTTAGGACTTAACCGTTCTGCAGATGAGCTTGGACTTAACAACCACACTTATTTCATTTATCCGACTAACGATAACAGAAAGTGCAATGAATTAAGCAAACGCATTGAAACAAACGATGTTCAGGCAACAGTATGTCTTAACAGAGCATTTGACGATTGCTCTCCTGAGGGTACAAGCATTCTTTATATGACTTCTATTTTTGCAGGTGACGAATGGAGCAAGGTTTCTGTTAAGGATTACCATAAAACAAAGCATGCCTTTGCAGAAAAAATGATAGATAATTTTGAAAAAGCAACTGGTGTTAAAATTAAGGATTATATAGAAGAAATTGAAATTGCAACACCAATGACATATGCTCGTTATACAGACGCTCCTGCAGGCACTATCTATGGTTATGAAGCAAGTAAGGAAGACGGTATCGTTAAAAGAATTGTTTTTGATTTGATAGATAAAGGCATACCGGGGCTTTACTTTGCAGGTGGATATACTACAAGACATATGGGCTATTCACCAAGCTATACAACCGGTGATATGGCAGCAAAAGCTGCTATGCTCGCTATGGAAAAGGAGGTAAAATAAATGAGCAAGAAAAAGTTTTCTGTAAATGGCACTTTCAAGGATAGTGTGAATACTATAAAGTTTTTAACTGAGAGAAAACAGTTTATTGATAGTGCCACGGCAGTTTTACCAACTTGTACTGATGATTTTGGCGTAAATAAGGTTGCAAAAAGCCTTCATCCTAAAGAGCAAAAACTATTAATCAGCAGAATTGAAGAACATTCAAACATTGCAAAAAGCTATTATTTCAAAAGTGAAACCGAACTTGCATATTTCAAAGCAGGTCAATACCTTACATTTAAGCTTGAAATAGGCAATTCAGTTGTTACTCGTTCATATTCAATAGCCTCCTCCCCTGCCAGTGCGTTAAACGGTGAATATCAGATTACAGTTAAGCGTATTGCTGACGGCTTCGTTTCTGATTATATTCTTGACAACTGGAATGTGGGAGATGAAGTTATCGCTTATGCACCTGAAGGTAATATGACATATTGTCCTTTGAGAGATGCTGAAAATATCGTAGCTATTGCAGGCGGTAGTGGTATTACTCCTTTCCTGTCTCTTGCGAGAGCAATAGACCAAGGTGATGAGGATTGCACCCTTACATTACTTTATGGTTGCAGAACATCAGACGAAATCCTTTTCAAATCAGAACTCGACTCACTTTCTGAGAAAAACGAGAAAATCAATGTGGTTTATGTTCTTAGTCACAGTGATGAAAAAGGCTATGAAAAGGGATTTGTTGGTGCAGACATTATAAAAAAATATGCTCCCCGTGGAAACTACAGCATTTTCGTATGTGGACCCGGTGGTATGTATAAATTCCTTGAAACAGAGCTTCCAAAACTCCAGATAGAAAGAAAATATATTCGTTTTGAAGTTTTTTCTTCCGGTAAAAAAGCGGAAGAAGAGCCAAAAGAATTCAGTATCACAGTTATTAACCGTGGAAACGAATCGGTTATTAAAGCAAGCAGTAATGAAACTGTACTTTGTGCATTTGAACGAGCAGGCATAGAAGTCCCTGCAAGATGTCATACAGGCGAATGTGGTTTTTGCAGAAGTAAGCTTGTTAGCGGTAAGGTTTATATCCCTGAGGGCGAAGACAAGCGTCGTATAGCAGATATGCAGTTTAATTTTATACATCCTTGCTGTTGCTACCCCGAAAGCGACCTCGTTATAAGAATCAATTAGTGAGTTGAATCTATATTTCGACTCCTGTCACTCCGACCACCTAAGTACAACTTAGGTAATATAACCGAAATACCTTGAAATATAGGGGTTTCGGTCTTTTTTATGCCCAAAAGCATTCTCAAAACAAGTGCTTTTTTTATTTTTGGTGCTGTAACCATAGCTGTAATAGTGTACGGAGTACGGGTAAAAATGTACGGAGTATGGACAAAGGTGTACGGAGTATGGGTAAAAGTGTACGGAGTATAAAAATCACCACCCATGACAACCTGCAACAACACTAAAAACTATTGCACTTCTCTTGGTATGGGTGGTATAATTGGTTCGATAAATAAGAATTTGTAAACAGATAGAAAAAAGAATTTGTGGTGGTGTATTATGGTTGGGATTATGGATATCGGCGGCGGTTTAAGAGGAAACTATGTAAGCGGTATTATTGATTTTCTCCTCGATAATTCTATTGATATTGAATATTGTTTGGGCGTTTCTGCGGGTAGTGCAAATCTAATAACATACATAGCAGGTCAGCGTGGAAGATTAAAAAGCTTTTATGAGGAATATTCATTTGAAAGACAATATATGGGTATAGGTAATTATTTCTGCAAGGGAATGTATATCAACCTTGATTATATTTATTCCGATATAACAAACAGTTACGGCAAAAATCCGTTGAATTTTGATGCTATTACAAAATCAAAAAAAAAGTTTGTTGTTGCGGTAACTGATGCACAGACCGCTGAACAAAAATTTTTTTATAAAAACGATTTCGCCTATGACGATTTTACTTTGTTAAAGGCAAGCTGTGCATTACCTATAGTTACCCGTCAACCTGTTTTATTTAAGAACAGAAGATATTTCGACGGCGGTATCTCTGACCCGATTCCATATAAAAAAGCTTTTGAAGATGGTTGTGACAAGCTGATTATTTGTTTGACACTTCCCGTTAGCTATAAGAAATCTGCTTTTCCTAAATGGCTTGTTAATCCATTACTTTTTAAATATCCGCAAATCGCAAAGGCTATAACAACGTCACACACATTATACCATAATAGGATAAATGAAATTCTTGAACTTGAAGAACAAGGCAAAGTGCTGATACTTTATCCTAAAGATTGTTTCGGAATTAAAACAGCAACAAGAAACAAAATCGGGTTAAACAAATTGTATCAGCTCGGATATAAGGATGCGGAGAAGATAGAAAAGTTTTTGAATATAGCCAAGAATTAATATCCTGACAAATTCCAATTTATCGAACTGACAGCAACTGATAGTTGCTTGTTCAATATAACATTCAGTGATAGAATAACACTGAGGTGATAACAATATGGAAACTAAAGATATTATTCTTGAATTGAGAACTAAAAAAGGATTATCGCAGGATGAACTTGCTGAAAAAGTTTTCGTTACCCGTCAGGCAGTGTCTCGTTGGG
>CALCTT010000104.1 GCA_937906895.1 uncultured Clostridia bacterium
CTGATTTTCAGACATTGCCTATTCACATTTTCTCAATGACAAAAAAGAGAGTTAAGCCTGATATGTATGCTCTTTCAACTCTTATTTTCGGTGCAATGTTTGTTCTTCTTATTCTTATGAATGTGGCACAGTCACGTTCTGATAAGAAGCAGAGAAGAAAGCAAAAGGAGGAATCTTAATGAAAAAGTTTTTCTCCGTTTTTATTGCTGTTTTAGTTGTACTTTCAGCGTATGTGATGCCTGTTAGTGCAATTGACGAAATTTTCCCACAGGAAACAATTGAATATTATAAAAATCTCGGTTTACAAGGAACTATTCTTAATGTGTATAACTGGGGTGAATATATCGACGATGAGGAAATTGATGTTGTAAGTCAGTTTGAACGACTTACAGGTTGTGATGTAAACTATACAACATTTGAGTCAAATGAAAATATGTATTCAAAGCTTTCAGGTGGTGGTGTCAGCTATGACATTATAATCCCATCTGACTATATGGTTGAGCGTCTTATTTCCGAGGATATGCTTTTACCTCTTGATTATAAAAACATTCCGAACTATGACAAGTATTTTGATAGTGAGAAGTACGGCCATCTTGTGAAAAACGGTATAAGTGACTATGCAGTAATCTACAATGTTGGTACGACAATTCTCATCTATAACAAGAATTTTGTCAAAGAAGAACCTACAAGCTGGAAGGTTTTATGGGACGAACAGTATGCCGGTAAGGTTCTTATGTTCAACAATCCTCGTGATTCCTTCGCTATTGCACAGTTCATCTTGGGACAGAGTATCAACACGACAGAAAAAGCAGAGTGGGATGCTGCGGCAGAACTTTTGATGGAACAGCGTAAAAATGTTAAACCTGAATATGTAATGGATGAAATTTTCATTAAAATGGAAAGTGGCGAATATGCTTTTGCCACTTACTATGCAGGTGACTATGAACTGATGGTTGAGAATAATCCTGATTTAGGATTTGCTTTTCCCGAAGAAGGTGTGAACACATTCTATGATGCGATGTGCATTCCGTCTGCTTCACAGAATAAAAAAGGAGCAGAGGCTTTTATCAACTTTATGATGGAGCCTGAAATAGCCCTTGCAAATGCTGAATACATATATTATGCAACACCTAATAAGGCGGTTTTAGAGAATCCTGATTATTCACTTGCGGATAGTGATGCAGTATATCCTAAAACGCTGGAAAATGCACAGGAGTTTCATAATCTTCCAACTGATACTTTGCAGTATATGAATTCCTTGTGGATGAAAGTCAAGGGTGAAAATGATGCCCAAGGACTCTATATCGGCTTTTTCTCTGTAATCGCAGTTGTTGTGGTAATTATAATTGCACATATTATTAAAAAGAAGAAAATGGAAAAGTATTACAATGTTTAATATGGTAGGGCGGGGTCTTGACCCCGCCGTTTTTGGTGAGCACTATGACCGAAAAACAAAAACGATTTGAAGAATTAGCACAGCGTTCAAATGAACGAGGATATGCAGTTTATTCCGATTTTTTAGGACTATCCGAAATATCGGAGCTTTGTGCTGTTCGTTTTTCTGTACCTGTAACCCTTTGGGGCGGTTATGAAAATTCCGAAAGATGCGTTGCTTGTTTTGGGGATAGAGAATATTTTACTGATAATGCAGATTATCCCATAAAATGTATTCTCATAAAACCCGTTAATCAAAAATTTGCAGATAATCTTACTCATCGTGATTTTTTAGGCTCACTTATGGGACTTGGAATCCGTCGAGAGGTGTTAGGGGATATAATTATCAGCGAAAATTGTGGTTATCTTTTCTGTCTTGATACAATTTCCGATTATATAATCGAAAATCTTACTCAGGTAAGGCATACAACAGTTAAATGTGAATTGACCGATAGTATTCCGACAGATGCTTTGCCACAAACTGAAAGCAGAGAATATATTATTTCGTCAGAAAGGCTTGATGTGATAGTTTCTGCTATTTACAAAATGTCAAGAAGTCAGGTCTTGCCACTTTTTCATACAGAAAAGGTTTTCGTGAATGGAGCAGTAAAGCTGAGTCCCTCAACAACTGTAAACAGCGGAGACAAAATTTCTGTCAGAGGATATGGCAGATTTATATATAACGGTGTACTTCGTACCACCAAAAAGGACAGACTTGTTATAAGTGTGGAGGTGTTTTAATATGATTAAAATGGAACAACGACTTCGTGATGTAAGACGTGACAAAGATGCGAATTACTGGCTTAAAAGTTATTCTTCAGTACCTGAAATAAACAGACTTTTAAGACTTTTAGAACCATTTAAATTCAGCACCCTTGAAAGGCTTGCACCTAAAAGTCTGAAAGGCTTTACAAAGGATTTAGTCGGTTTTTTTAATGGTCATGATAATGTTATTCCTGTAACAGACAGTCGCAGTATTCTTCTTTGGGACGAAAAGGATATTCCTCTTTATGACGGTGAAAGAAAACCTTATATGGTTCCGTTTTTACTTAAAAATAAAAAAGCACCTGCCGTAGTAATTGCTCCCGGTGGTGCATATCTCAATGTTTGTATGGGACACGAGGGTGTGGATATTGCGAAACGCTTCAACGAGCTTGGCTTTCACGCTTTTGTCGTGTGTTATCGTACATCACCTTGTCGTTATCCTTGTCCGCAGGTTGATTTTATCCGTGCAATTCAGACGGTCCGTAACAATGCAGAAGAATGGAATGTAATCGATAATCAGGTTATTGCAATTGGTTTTTCTGCAGGAGGTCATCTTGTAACAAGTGTCAGCGGTGTTCACGATGAATTGAGAGAAATGACAGGTGATTTATCTCATATAAATGGAAGACCCGATGCAGTTATCGGCGGATATCCGATGATAGATTTGAAATGTAAGGATTTTGGAATTACCTGTGATAAAATTCTCTTTGGTGAAAATTATAGTGAAGAATTGTCACGCAAACTGAGTGTGCAAAATCTTATTGATGAAAATTACCCACCAATGTTTTTGTTCTCCATGAAATATGACCCTACAGTACCGCCGGAAACAAATTGTCTTGTTGCTGAAAAAGTAATGAATGAAAAAGGCGTACCTAATGAAGTTCATATTTATCGTGGTAATGTTCACGGATTTGGTCTTGCTGATGGACTTGAGGCAGGTCAATGGGTGAATCAGTCAATAGAATTTCTCAAAAAGAATAGTGTTGTATAAAATCAAAGACCACTTGACTAAAAAATCAAGTGGTCAAATTTTTTACTTAAATTTCTTCACAGCTTTTTGTACTGCTAATGCAACGGGCGGTGCAATAAGTGTTGTTGTCACAATCTCCATAACACCGTTGATTCCCACAAAGGCAACCATAAATGCCCAGATGTTTTCTGTGCCTGCTCTCATCCCCATTATGTATTCGCTTTTTCCGAAGAAAAGAATAAGAGATGCCATAAAAAGTGCAGTATTAATAACAGGTGCTGAAAAACTTGCTACAACAACTGCAACACCTTTTTTTACTTTACAGAGTACCTTGTAGATTATTCCGCAGAGATAACCCATAAGAATTCTTGGCACAAGACACATTATAAATGTAAAAATAGGGTTTATCTGGAGCAGAGCTGCCCCGAATGGTGACATACCAAAGCATTGAATAAAACTTGAAATACCAAATACAAGTCCTAAAAATGCTCCCGATTTTTCACCTAAAGTGATAGCACCAACTGCAACAGGTATCATAATAAAGGTCGTTTCCACAGCACCTAATCTCAGGTAGCCGATAGGGGTAAACGCCATAAGCACCACAATTGCTGCAAGCACTGCGTTTTGGACAAGAAAAAGAGTTTTTGCTTTTCTTGTCGCTTTTGTTGTTTTCATTTTTTTATTCCTCCTTGCTACTGTTCCATAACGGATACAATGCAAAATTTAACAAATATAGCCTTCTCCTTGAGGAGAAGGTGTCACGAAGTGACGGATGAGGTGTGTATTTAGTTATTCTTCTCGTAAATCGCTTTAAGTCCCTTTAAGATAAGGTGACGGTCATAAATAATCTCTCTTTTACAAACAGGTGAAATAAAATAAGAAAGTCCACCTGTTGCAACGATTGTAGCAGGTTCTCCTAATTCCTCTGCAAATTTGTCGAGGATGCCGTCAATCATAGCAGCGGTACCAAGGACAACACCACTCTGCATACTTTCAACTGTATTTGTACCACAAGCCTTTTTAGGTGGCTCAAGGCTGATAGTAGGGAGAAGTGAGCTTGTGTCAGTAAGTGCCTTAAGTGAAATCTGCACACCGGGAGCAATCATACATCCTCGAAAGCCCTTGTTTTTATCTACTGCACAAACCTTTGTTGCAGTTCCAAGGTCAATTATGAATGCAGGTAACGGATACTCAGCTACAACACCCACAGCACCTGCCGCAAGGTCAGCACCTAACTGTGCAGGGTTGTCAATAAGAATGTTAAGCCCTGTTTTGACTCCGGGAGATAAAATAAGAGCATCTTTTCCCGTGAGTTTCTTAATTGCACTTGTAACGGATTCTGTAATTTCAGGCACAACAGAAGAAATTACAACACCTGAAATGTCATTAAACTGAATTTTATGCATTACAAAAATATTAGTGAAATCCATAGCATATTGGTCGTCAGTTTTCTGTCTTTCAGTAGCAAGTCTTGCACTGACTGTCAGTTCATCACCCTGAAAAAGACCGATATTTATATTGGTATTTCCTATATCCATTGTAAGAAGCATATTA
>CALCTT010000105.1 GCA_937906895.1 uncultured Clostridia bacterium
ATATATTTCGGGTAGGGCGGGGTCTTGACCCCGCCGTTATTGGTTCGTGTGTTGAGTTTCGGCGGGGTCAAGACCCCGCCCTACCAGAAATTTATTAATTACATATATCCCGACAAATTATAATTTTGTATTTCTTTTTTCTTTACAAAGCACTTATTATGTGCTACAATTTTCCTGTTAAAATACTAATTTATGAGGTGAATTAAATGAATCTCAAAGAAACAAGAAATTGGGTAGCTGAAGAACTTAAAAGCGTTGCCGATTTCTGGCTGAAAAACGGTATGGACAAGGTTCACGGTGGTGTTTACACTTGTCTTGATAAAGACGGTAAAGTTTATTCAACTGATAAGAGTGTCTGGATGCAAGGCAGATGCGGTTGGACTTTTGCACATCTCTGTCACGTTTATGGTGTTAAGCAGGAATGGCTCGATGCAAGTAAGAGTTGTATTGACTTCCTTGAAAATTATTGTATAAACAAAAATGCTGACGGAAGACTTTATTTTACTGTTACTGAAGACGGAAAACCGCTTCGTCAGAGAAGATATTGCTATTCAGAAGCATTTTACTGTATTGCGAATGCTGAATATTACGGTATCACAGGCGAAAAAGAACACCTTGAAAGAGCAAAAAAAGCCTACGATATATATTGGAATCTTAATCACGGAATGGCTGACCCGACAGGTCTTGGTCCAAAGACTGACCCTGAAACACGAACAGGCAGAGCACTTGGTATTCCAATGATTATTCTCAATGTTACATCAGTTATGCTTCGTGTTGACCCTGAAAATGCTGACCTTTACAACAAACGTGCTGACGAATGTGTTGAGGATATTTTCAAATACCATGTTAAGAAAGATTTAGGTTGCACACTTGAGTCAGTTTCTCTTGACGGTACACCAAGACTTAACATTACTGAAGGTCGAGTTGTAAATCCCGGTCACGATATTGAATGTAGCTGGTTCCTTATGGAAAGAGCAAACCAGACTGGCGACAAGGAATTACACGCAAAGGCTGTTGAGATTTTCGATATGGCATTTGAGAAGGGTTGGGACAAGGAATTCGGCGGAATTCTCTATTTCTTTGACTGTCTTGGAAATCCACCTGAGGCTTATGAACACGATATGAAGCTCTGGTGGCCACACAACGAGGCACTTATTGCAGCTCTTATGATTTACAGAGATACAAAAGATGAGAAATATCTTGATATATTCAATCAGCTTGTTGAATACACAAAAGACAAGTTTGCATCGGCTCCTTGTGGTGAATGGTACGGTTATCTTCGTCGTGACGGTAATCCTACACTTCCTGCTTGTATCGGTTCAACATTCAAGGGTCCTTTCCATGTGCCACGTTGCCTTATTATGCTTGATAAAATGTTAGAAGAAATTGAAGAAAGAGGTTGATTTAAAATGAGTCTTGAAAAATATAAGGGTGTTATCCCTGCATTCTATGCTTGTTATGATGAAAACGGTGATGTTTCAGTTGACGGAACAAAAGCATTAGTCGAATTCCTTATCGAAAAAGGTGTTGACGGTCTTTATGTTGGCGGTTCATCAGGTGAATGTATCTATTTAAGTGTTGAGGACAGAAAAAAGACACTTGAAGCAGTTATGGAAGCAAATAAGGGCAGAATTACAATTATTGCTCATGTTGCTTGTAACAATACAAAGGACAGCTGTGAGCTTGCTCGTCATGCTGAAGCTCTTGGCGTTGATGCTATTGCAACAATTCCACCAATTTATTTCAGACTCCCTGAAAAGGCTATTGCAAAATACTGGAACGATATTTCAGCAGCTGCACCAAATACAGATTACGTTATCTATAACATTCCTCAGCTTGCAGGTGTTGCACTTACAATGCCATTGTTTGATGAAATGCTTAAGAATCCAAGAGTAATCGGTGTTAAGAATTCATCAATGCCGATTCAGGACATCCAGATGTTCCGTCGTCAGGCAAAAATGAACAATCGTGAAGTTGTAATTTTCAACGGTCCTGATGAGCAGTTTATCGGTGGTCGTATGATTGGTGCTGAAGGCGGTATCGGCGGTACATACGGTGTTATGCCTGAACTTTTCGTTAAGCTCAACGAAATGATTAAAACAGGCGATGTTAAGGAAGCATACAAATTACAGGATGACATCAACGAAGTTATCTACACAATGTGCAGTACAAAAGGTAATATGTATGCAACTGCAAAAGCTGCTCTTAAAAAGAGAGCAGGACTTGAATTGGGTGGAGTAAGAGAACCACTCCTCAATCTTCAGGACGGTGACGAAGTAATCGTCCAAAAGGTTGTTGACCTTGTTGAAACAGCTGTTGCAAAATGGGTTAAATAAACTCGTAATTCTTAATGCGTAATTTGTAATTAATACAAACAAAAAAGGGGCGATAGAAATATCGTCCCTTATATGTTTATTCACTTTTTGCTAACCTTATTATTTCTTAACAGATTTCTAATTGGAATACAAATCCAAATTGGCAACAGATATATTAAAATATTAGCCACTAGCAACACATAATAAACAGTGTTACTCCAATAAGACAAAACATATATTATTCCATTTACTGTAAAAGATTCTGGGTATAATGCAAGAATATACATTTTTACATTATGAGGTATTGCATCTGCACTATTTAAACAATTGTCACAAATAAAAAGAATTACAGTCAAAACTGTTAAAAACAAAGCGGGAACACTCATTTTAAAATAATCAGATGATTTAAAACTAATGATTTTTTCTGTTTTCATTTGTTGATTCAAAAACAATATTCTAAGTGTTATACCTACAATAGTGATTATTATGGGTACAGTATATGTTAAAAAGCTCTCTCCCTCTGTTGCGATAAATGCAATAAAAAACCCACCACAAGCATATCCAGCAATCGATAAAGCGATACATTTTAAATAATACTTTAAAGAAAATTTCAACATTACTTCTCCCTCCAAATCTAATATCACAAATAAAGAAACTAAGAAATTGAAACACTTGCCTATCTCCGTTAAGAGTCAAAGATTTCTTCAAACAGACCCTTTCTTGTTAATTATTACAATTCAAGTATATCAGTAATCCTATATAAAGTCAAATAGTACCCCCCCCGGCTTAGCCGGGGGTTCTTCATATGCGGGCAAAGCCCTATGATACTGGC
>CALCTT010000106.1 GCA_937906895.1 uncultured Clostridia bacterium
GTGCGGGCCCCCGTCAATTCCTTTGAGTTTCAACCTTGCGGCCGTACTCCCCAGGTGGATAGCTTATTGCGTTAACTCCGGCACGGAAGGGGTCAGACCCCCCACACCTAGCTATCATCGTTTACAGTGTGGACTACCAGGGTATCTAATCCTGTTTGCTCCCCACACTTTCGAGCCTCAGCGTCAGTTAAAGCCCAGTAGGCCGCCTTCGCCACTGGTGTTCCTCCGAATATCTACGCATTTCACCGCTACACTCGGAATTCCGCCTACCTCTACTTCACTCAAGAACTACAGTTTTGGATGCAGCCCCGGGGTTGAGCCCCGGTATTTCACATCCAACTTGCAGTCCCGCCTGCGCTCCCTTTACACCCAGTAATTCCGGACAACGCTTGCCACCTACGTATTACCGCGGCTGCTGGCACGTAGTTAGCCGTGGCTTCCTCCTTGGTTACCGTCACTTTCTTCTTCACCAAAGACAAAGGTTTACAATCCGAAAACCGTCTTCCCTCACGCGGCGTTGCTGCATCAGGCTTGCGCCCATTGTGCAATATTCCCCACTGCTGCCTCCCGTAGGAGTCTGGGCCGTGTCTCAGTCCCAATGTGGCCGTTCAACCTCTCAGTCCGGCTACTGATCGTCGACTTGGTGGGCCGTTACCCCGCCAACTATCTAATCAGACGCGAGCCCATCTATCAGCGATAAATCTTTGGTACCCAGAAGATGCCTCCCGGGCACGTTATGCGGTATTAGCAGTCGTTTCCAACTGTTGTCCCCCTCTGATAGGCAGGTTGCTCACGTGTTACTCACCCGTCCGCCACTGATCAGAGAGCCGAAGCTCTCGTCACCGTTCGACTTGCATGTGTTAGGCGCGCCGCCAGCGTTCGTCCTGAGCCAGGATCAAACTCTTCATTAATTGTATATTAACCTAAATTAATATCAGTTTGTTTAGCTCTGTGCACTTTTAGTGCTGAACGCTAGCAATATTCAATATTGCCATTTAATGTTCATCCAGAATTAATTACTTGAAATTTTTTCAAGGGTTGTTAATTCGTTCTTAGATTGTTCAATTTTCAAGGTACTCATCGCCGTCCCTCGCGAGACAGCTTATACATTGTATCACATCTTTTTCTGTTTGTCAATACTTTTTTAAAAATATTTTTCAGAAATTTTTGCGATTTTTGCTCCCCTCTTTTGGGGGAGCTTGTTTATTATAACACGCTTGTCCCCTTTTGTCAAGCGTTTTTTTGATTTTTTTTACTTTTGTTTAAAATGCCGCTAAACATTTCCCTTTTTTGTCGGATTTTGTATATTTTCAATTAATGATTGACATTTTACCCTTTATATAGTATAATAGTATAAAATAAAAAAGGAGAGTACTTATGAATAACAAAGAACATTCTTCGGGATTTCTTATTCCCATTCTCGGTGCAGTTGCTCTTATTATAGGCTGCGCTCTTTATATAGTATATAAGATTGCTGAGCGTGAAGCTGCCGAAAAGTGGGCTGACTACGACGAATGCGGATGGTCCTGATATGAACAGAAAACTTCAAACCCTGCTGACAACGCTGATTGTGCTGACTATTACCGCAATCGTTGTTGTCGGCTTTGTTCTTGCTTGGGATGTTTTTGATTTCAAGGGACAGCTTGACCGCCTTTTCAACTGGAATCCCTACGCTGTGGAGGAACCCCTCTGCCGCTCGGATACGGTTGTGGAGTTGTCAACCTCCAACGGTGATGCTCTTCCCGAAGGCGAGCTTCAGGTAATTGAAAACTACTTCACTTGCTATTATGCCTCCCTGGGCAGCTTTTATCACGAAAACATCTCACGTTTCTACGGTTTTCAGGCTGTGGATGAGCATCTCGATGACCTTGCCCTTGATTTTGAAATCGGCGCTGCAAAGAATTCATCCTTTGACTGCTCCTTTGACAGCTGCAAGGTGTACCTTTATATAATAAGCCGTCAGCGCAATGATTACGGCGAAATGGTAATCACTGTCCGTGTAAGCTCTGAGATGCAATACGGATTTTCCGGTGCTGTTACAGAGAATTCAGGCGAAATACATACCTTCACGGTGACCGAAGAGGACAAGGAAACGGTTATCAGCGCACATTCCACTGACCGTCCCGCACGTATTTTTGCGGAATACGTCTTTGACATTGCCGCTGCCTCCGACGGATTTACCCGTGACGACCTTTCCTATACATATTATTATGACTATGTTGACAGGGCGCTGGAGCTGCTGAAGCTGAGCCGTGAAGAATTCCACGAAAAAGCGGAAGCTTCTCTTTCTGCGGAGTTTGAACCGTCATTTGAATCGGAATATCCTTATGACAGCGAAAATGCCTGCCTTTATGCAATGAACTCCTCGGGACATTCCGCAGAATACGGCACTTACGACGAAAATGACGCAAATTTCTGCTCCCAGTGTGTTGCCGCAGGCGGAATTCCCATGGATGACCAGGGCAATTCCCTGACCCAGTGGAAATGGTATGATTACGAGATTAACAATACCCGCACAAAAGAAGGCTGCACCCTCACCTGGTACAACCGCAACAAATTCTGGGTGTACGCAACCGAAAACACAGGCTTCGGTATGGTTGCCCAGTGTTCGGATGCGGTAAGAAAGGGCGATATTGTTCAGTTCATGAAGCAGGACGAGCCTGTTTTGCAGTGTATTGTGACGGATATTGTTTATGACAATGACGGAAATCCCGTGGATTTCATAGTCTGCACCGATAAGCTGAAAAACAAGCCCGTAAGCCTTATGTGGAACGGAAATTTAAGGTTTATAAATATTATCGGATACAATACGGCGAATATCTGAGGCGGTTTATACAATCAAATAGTCAGATAAACGGCAGTGTCGATGAATTTCGACTCTGCCGTTTTCCTTTTACCCCCTTGAATTGTACCGCTTACCGCAAAACACTTGCAATCGCGGAAATAAAGCTTTATAATGATAATCACAGGAGGTGCATTATGAATATCCGGATAATTGAAAACATTGAAACCGCCTTACAGGTTATAATAGAATGCAGAAAAGCTGACGATGAAGTCATGAAGCTTAAAAAACATATTGAGCTTTTTGACAATAAACTGACGGCAAGGCTTGAAGATAAAACCTATCTTATAACTCCCACAGGTGCGCTTTATTTTGAATCGGTGGACGACCGTACTTTTTTATATACGGCGGATAAGGTATATGAAATAAGACACAGGCTGTATGAACTGGAAGAAATACTTTCAGACAGGGATTTTATAAGAATTTCAAAATCACAGATTGTTAATATAAACTGTATAAAGAGCCTTATGCCCGAGCTTAACCGCTCCCTTTCCGCAACTCTTTCAAACGGCGAAATACTTACCGTTTCACGTCGGTACGTAAAATCGCTCAGGAATTTACTGGGTGTTTAGGAGGATTCAGATGAATACAAAAAAAGAACTTGCAAGGTTTTTTACCTGGCTTCGCAACGGAATATGCTTTACTTTCACATGGTTTGTTTTTTTACGGCTTATTGCTTCATGGGTGGCAGGTGCCGAAAAAATTTCTGTAATGCAGCTGACCGATTTGCTTATATGGACAACGGGCGGTGTTCTGCTTTTCTGTATTGCTTTCACAAAACTGATAATCAGAAAAGCAGGTTTTACAGCACGGCTTACTCTTTTTATGGTACTTATTGCAGCTTATGAAATCGGATATTTCTATTACACAGGACTTTTTAAGGATTTCGGCGGTATTTATGAATGGGCGCTGTTTGCGCTTATAGTTATTCCGCTGTATCTTATCTGTCTTGCAATCTACAGCGTTTACAGGAAGAAAAAGGGCGGGCTTTACACCGCCGCTTTACAGAAATATCAGCAGGAAAGGAATGGTGTAAATGAATAATGTTATTGACGGACTGCGTGCCGACTGCTCATTGAAGCAGAAAAAGGGACTGCATTTTATTCTTGCGTCTGTATTTATATGGGCGGCTGTGTTGCTGATTCACCTTTCTACCCTTCCCATAGAAAGCAAGAATCTGTTTACCTTCTGCTGTTCTGCACCGCTTATGCCGCTGGCATATCTGATATCAAAGATAATAAATGTTGATTTTCAGAACAAGGAAAACCCTCTTACAAATCTCGGCATAGTGTTTTCCGTGGGACAGATGCCGTATCTTCTGATAGCAATGTGGATTTTCTCTGCAAGTCCCGAAAATATGGTGATGGTATACGCAATGATTTTCGGCGCACATCTTCTGCCTTACGGCTGGATGTATAAATCGAAAACTTATTTTGCTCTTTCGGTAATCATTCCCCTTGCCGCATTGATAACAGGCATTAATTTCTCCTCTGCCGCTGTGGCAATACTTATGCTGTGCACGGAAATCATTTTCTCCATATGCCTGCTGATTGAAAATAAGAAGACATCACTCGTTTAGAAACCTTATACGGATTATTGAGGAAAACCCTTTTGTAAAAGGGCTTTTCCTCAGACTCCTTTCCGAAA
>CALCTT010000107.1 GCA_937906895.1 uncultured Clostridia bacterium
GGTCAGAAACATCAAACTGTTCTGAATCGTGAGGACGTTCTTCTTCTGTATAACCGCCAACAGATGTACGAGAAGCACCGCTGATTTGTGAAATACCCATATTAAGCACTTTACCACGAACTTCTTCTGACTCTCTTGTTGAAATAATCATACCTGTGTATGGAACTGCGATACGGATACAAGCAATAATCTTTTCAAACATTTCATCTGAAATTGAGTTGTCAAATACATTAGGGTCAATGTCGTCAGCTTTTTTGATTCGTGGAACGCTGATTGTATGAGGACCAACACCATGAACAGCCTCAAGGTGTTCAGCGTGCATCATAAGTCCTACAAATTCATATTTATAAAGTTCAAGTCCGAAAAGAACACCAAGACCTACGTCGTCAATACCGCCTTCCATAGCTCTGTCCATTGCCTCTGTATGGTAAGCATAATTGTGCTTTGGTCCTGTTGGATGGAGTTTTTCGTAACTTTCCTTATGATATGTTTCCTGGAAAAGGATATATGTACCTATTCCTGCATCTTTGAGTTTTCTGTAATTTTCAACTGTTGTTGCGGCTATATTTACATTAACTCGACGAATTGCACCATTCTTATGCTTAATGCTGTAAATTGTGTCGATACATTCAAGGATATATTCAATTGGGTTGTTTACAGGGTCTTCGCCTGCTTCAATAGCAAGACGCTTATGTCCCATATCCTGAAGTGCAATAACTTCCTGACGAACTTCTTCCTGTGTAAGTTTTTTACGGCAGATGTGCTTGTTCTGATGATGATAAGGACAGTAAACACAACCGTTTACACAATAGTTTGAAAGGTACAAAGGTGCAAACATAACAATACGATTACCGTAAAATGCAAGTTTGATTTCCTCTGCAAGTTTGAAAAGTCTTTCGTTCATATCAGGAAGGTCGCAAAGAAGCAAAACTGCTGCCTCACGGTGAGAAAGACCTGCACATACTGTACCTTCTTCTGTCTTTCTTGGTCTTGCCTTTTCTAAAATTTCTTCAATCAATTCCTTGTTATGCTTATTCTGTTCAGCATATTCAAGAGTTGCTAAAATTTCTTCATCACTGATAAATTCTTCAGCTTTTAATGATTTTGGATTGTAAGCCATATCTATTTCTCCTTTTTTCTTTATCGTTTTATGTCGCCTCGGTCTGTTACGATTTCATAACCGATATTTTTCATGCTGTTTTGAAGATTTTCAATTTCTTGTGCAGATTCGTTTCCGCTGATTAGCTTGTTATTATAAAGCTCATATTTTTTACGAACACTGTGTGGCGAAAGATTTGGCATTATAACATTTGCACCACATAGAATTCCTTTTTCACGACCACCTTGCTCTGCTGTTCCCAACGCAGTTGTTGCAGGAAGCAGAATAGTCGGTTTTATAAGTCTTATAATTGAAAGTAAGTAACAAGTCAATTCCACATCACCTGACGGAAAATCCTTGAACTCTGTTGCATTATGCGGAATAAATGGTCCGATTCCACACATTTCGGGTGAAAATTCTTCAATGAATTTCAAGTCCTTTGCAATATTTTCTGTTGTCTGATACGGTGAGCCAACCATAAACCCGCAACCTGTCTGAAAACCAATTTCTTTAAGATTTTTGAGACATTCCATTCGAGTTTTATAACTCATTTTTTCAGGATGCAACTTATTATAATGCTCTTCATCTGCAGTTTCGTGACGAAGAAGGTATCTGTCAGCACCTGCATCATAAAGTTTTTTATAACTTTCATAAGTTCTTTCACCTAAAGAAAGTGTTACTGCACAATCAGGATATTTTTGTTTGATTTCACTGATAATTTCAACTAAAAGCTCGTCAGTAAAATGCATATCCTCGCCACCCTGCATTACAAAGGTACGAAACCCTAAAGAATAACCCTCATCGCAACAAGAAAGAATTTCCTCTTTTGTTAATCTATATCTGTCGCAGTCTTTGTTTGATGCTCTTATCCCACAGTAAAGACAATCATTTTTGCAGATGTTACTGATTTCGATAAGTCCACGGATAAAAACGGTGTTTGAGTAAACCTCTTTTCGTTTTTTTACAGCTTCATTTTTCAAATATTCTGCAATTTCATCATTTCTGTTGTCGATTAAATATTCATATTCAATTGTTGAGAGTGAACCTGTGCTGATTAGCTTTTGCGTTATATTTAATAACTTCTCATTCATTTGTAATCACATTTGAGTATGCAGTTTTTACGCTGACACCTTGTATTTTTCCGATTTTTCCCGATAATGCGGAAATCACATCCTGAGGTGCATCAACTGCAATACTTACTATATTGACATTTTTCTTTCTGTAGGGAATTCCCATTCTGCCAACGATATACTCACCGTAATCGTGAAGAATAGCGTTGAGAAGCTCAACTGACTCCATATTCTCAACGATTATTCCCATAACTGCAATACGAGTTTCCATTTTATCACCTCTAAAAACAAAAAACGGTATAATACCCCTGAAGATATTGTACCGATAAGTTATAAGTGTAGTATTATTAATTATACTTTACACCTTTCATCCGGAAGCTATCAGCATCTTCATGTCAGGTCATATATATTTTATCATATTTCTTTTTTTATGTAAAGAAAAATTATTGTAATGTTTTATAATTTTTGGTATTATTTCATTATCTTATTTAAGTTGGTGAAAATATGCTAAAAATTATCAGTTTGATATTAAGTTTTGTGACGGTTATTTCAATGGCAGCAGAGGGAATTCCTTATTGCTTCCGTCCGACACTCGAGGTAGATGCAAACTCATTTTTAGGTGAAGTTTCAAGCAGGGCCTCAGGCTATCTTTATGGTGTTGCTGAAAACGGAGTGCCTGATGCAGCCGTTGTTGAAAGTCTTGATGTTTCAAGCATTTCACAAAAGGTCGTTGACGGACTTCAGCATCCTATCGGTGACGTTGACCACGTAGCACCTGTGCTTGATAACTGCGATTACATTACAGTTTATATGCAGGATTGCTTTGACACCTGGTATTACTGTCATCAGGAAATTATGGACTTGAGAGCACAGGGCAATTATGACAGTATGGAATTTGTCCGTGAAAAATTCTTACCACAAGTTAAAGAAGCTACTGAAAAATTAGTACAGACAGATTATCAGGACAGACTCGTTTACTGTATTTACAACGAAACTGACAATGCAGTATGGTTCGGTACACAAGCTGAAGACGGTTGGCTTATGTTTGACGAGGCTGCAAGACTTCGTTTTTATGAAGCATGGAAAGTAACTTATGACCTTGTCCGTTCAATAGACCCTGATGCCATGATTGGTGGTCCCGGTTATTGCGACTATAATTATGACGAAAACAAGGAATTTCTCGAATTCTGCCTTGAAAATAATTGTATGCCTGATGTAATGATTTATCACGAGCTTGGTGAATTTTCATCATATTACTGGCAGGACCATGTTGACGAATATCGTGAACTTGAAGACGATTTAGGCATTGCAGACTTGCCAATTATCGTTACAGAATACGGTACAATGTATGAATGTGGTGCCCCTGCAGATATGATGAAATACATTACTGCAATCGAAAATTCAGGTGCTTACGCAAATGCTGCATATTGGCGACTTGCAAACAATCTTAACGACACAGTTGCTGACAACAACAGTCCTAATTCAAACTGGTGGCTTTTCCGTTGGTATGCTGATATGGAAGGTTATCTTCTCGATGCAAAAATCATTGATATTACACATTCCGACTTTGAAAATGCTATTAAATACGGTTACGACAGATTTCACTATAAATATTTCAACGGCATTTCTTCAATGACAGAGGAAAAAGACGAAATCACAGTTCTTTGTGGTGGTTCTGATTATGACAGTTATGTAAATTTCAAGCATTTGGGCAAAACAAACCTCGGCAAAAAAGTTAATGTTAAAATCGAAAGTGTTTGCTTTGAGGGACTAAGTGGTATTGTAAATGAACCTACTTTAGTTGCTGAATATACAGACAGAGTAAGTTTAGGTAAACTTCGTGTTGACCTTGAAAATCCTGACCCAACTGCAGTTTATCATATTACAATAACTCCTGCAGAGGATGGCAAAGAAGATTTCTATAACGACAATCTTCCTCAGCGATATGAATTTGAACATGGTATTCGTCAAGGCTTAACATATACTTATGACAGTGCTTATGCCACAACAGGCGAATTACAAGGTATGGTCGGCGGTCTTGAAAATGCAGGCGACAGCGTTACTGTGAAATTCAATGTATCAAAAGACGATTACTATGATTTATCTGTAATCTTCGGCAATTCAAATGACGGCTGGACACCTGCTCACAGAGTTGATACAAGAGCAGTTATGACTCTTGACGGTCAGACAGAAGATGTTTATTTCCCTAACACAATCAAGAGCGAATATACTGACAAAATGACATTTGTCCGTTACCTCAAAAAAGGTGAACATACTATCAGTTTTGCTCATGGTGATGGCACATTTGTTTTAGACAGTATGCTTATCCGTCGTCATGAGGATATAAAAGAAATCTCACTTCTCCACGACTCTGACAGAACAAATGACAATACACAGTCTTTCCTTGCAGTTGCTCCTTATGATGGTTTTTACGAAATGACAACAAGCAAATCTATGAGTTTTGCAATTGATGGTGCATCTGCTTACACAGACGGAAATTCAGTAGTTTACCTGAGAAAAGGTCTTAACTACATCGATTTTGAAACCGCTGAACCTGTTGATTGTACTGTTAAGGTTACTGACAAATCAAATTACAGTTTTTCAGTTTCTGCTGATGAAATTACACTTTCTGATGGTGCAACACTTGTGAATAATCACATTGAAAATATTTCTTGTGTAAGTGGTAAAGCAAGTTTTAAGGTAAATGTTCCTGAAACAGGAAATTATCGTCTTACTGTTGCTTACTCAAACAATGATGAAGGTGGAGTTCACAGTTATAATGTAGATTTGATTGAAAGATATGTCACAGTTGATGTAAATGGTAAAACAAAGAATCTCTGGTGCAGAAATACATACAGTTGGGACACAGTTAAAACTGCTACAATGAATATTGAACTTAAAAAAGGTGAAAACACAATCACTTTCTCAAATGATGGTTCAGTTAAGTTTAACAATAAAGATTCTTATGCACCATACATTTTCTCAGTTACAGTAAATGACTTATGTGAATAAATGATTAAAGCAGGGGTTTTCCCTGCTTTATTTTTATCCGTTTAAAATATAAATACCAAGGTTTAAATATCCTGCAAATGTTACCCATACAAGATATGGAACAAGAAGTTTTGCTGATGCAGTATTAATTTTGTTGAAGAAATAAATATTCCCAACAATGGCAACCCACAGTAATATGAGCCATATAAATGCAAACAAATACGCCTGTACATTAAAGAATATAATAGACCAGAAAAAATTGAAGAAAAGCTGAACTGCAAACGATATTATTGCAGGTCTTTTATCCTCTTTTGTCTTTGTTATAATAACAAGATATAACGCTACACCCATCAGCACATAAAGAATTGTCCATACAACAGGAAAAAGCCATCCGGGTGGTGATAAAGGTGGTTTCTCAATTTCCTCAAACAGCTTCATATTACCTGATGTTAATAATGCCGACAAACCACCTATACCCAGCGGTATCGCTATGCTGATTAGAAGTTTCTTCCAATCGATTCTCAATTCAATCACCCCTCATCTCATTGTATGATGATTTACAATTATGTATGCATTGGGGCTACCTAACTACATTATCGGCGGGGTCAAGACCCCGCCCTACCATAATATCACTTACAAAAATTGTCGCATTTGAATAATTAAATCTTCTTCAAGGTTAATAAGTCTTTTGCAGATATCCTTTGATTTTTCGTCGGCAGCTTTGTATTCATTGAGATACTTATTAAGCGATTTCACTCCCATATTACAGCCATCTGTAATCAAATCGGCAATTGTGTGGTCAGATTCGTTCATTACAAGCTTCATATTTGTCTTCATCCACGACATACCTTTTGCCATCGGATTCGGGTCTTTACCTTCGTCGTGATAAGAGTCAAGAAGCACCTGCAGGTCCTTATCGAGCTTACAATGTTCTTCTCTGTTGTCATTGAGGTCTTTGCGGAGTCTTTCCGATTTTACATATTTGAGTACATCATCAATAGACGAAATGCCCATTTTAACACCTGCATCACATTCACGAAGCAATCTTATTGTATCTTGCTCAACCATAATAAATTCTCCTTTACATTCAGTAATTACATATAGTATTTACTGATTTTCAGGAAATATAACAAAGACGGAATCTTCACGACTCCGTCTTTTCTTCTGTTTCTTCTTTCTTTTTTATTCCCGCAATTGCTGCTGTCACACAATAGACTTCACTTGCACCTCTTATTTTCAATATCCAGGCACAATCATCAAGAGTTGAGCCTGATGTTTTAACATCATCTACCAAAAGGATTGTTTTGCCTTTAACATTCATCCCGTTTTTTACATCATAAACACCAAAAACATTACCTTTTCTTGCACGACTGTTCATTTTATGTTGTGATTTCGTTTCAAAAAGTTTTTCCAGCACATTGTATAAAGGAAGCTTTAATTCCTTTGCAAGATTTTCAGCAAGGACTTCACTTTGATTATAATTTCTTCTTAAAACCTGTATTTTTGAAAAAGGTACAAAGCAGATAAAATCAAACTTTTTATCCTGAAAATCCTCTTTTACAGCAGTTGCCATATCCTTTGCAAGAGTTGTTCCAAAAATAAGCTTGTTACTGAATTTAAAACGAATTATGCACTTTTTGATTGTGTCCTCGTAATAAAATGGTGATGTAATTCCGTCAAAGCCTAACTTGTGCTTTTTACAATTACATCTTGATTTTTCTGCACCACAATATTTACACTTTTCACCCTTTATAACAGGCAGATTTTCTTCACAGTCCTTACAGATTGTTTCATCTTTCCCTGACAATTCACCACAATACGGACAACGGTTAGTAAAAAACAACCAAAGTATTGTGCCTTGAAAAAATTTCTTGATTCTATTTTTGTGATATGTAATTTTTGTACTTTTCATATAATTCTTTTGAATTTCCATGACCTGCAAAGACATTTGAATCAGCAGGATTCATAAGTCCTAAATACTGATATCCAATAATTTTATCAACATAAGGTGCAACATTTTCAATCTGCTGTTTTATTCTTTCGAACTGTGCAGGAATCAATGCACTCTTATAAACCATTCCTTCAAAATCAAAAAGTTCAATATCTGCCCAAAGCTTTGCACGACCTGCTTTATCGTGGGCTTTTCGCAGTTTTTCAAAAAGTCTTTTTGTTCTGTCAACTTTTGTTTTCTTAACACCAACTTCGTCCTGATATGCAATAAAATCCACATCTAATTCCGCAAGTGAACGGATAAAACGATTATCTGCAAAAACAAAATTTGTACCATAAGGTGCAATAAGTGTCTTTTTATCAGGTGTAAGTTCACGACATCTTGCGGAACAAAGATTTACATATTTCATAAAATCCTTTGAGAAATTAAGTATTATGCAGGTTTCGTCAGGGAAATACCACCCGTAAAAGCTCTTGTGATGACCATAAAGTGCAGTGATTTCCTCCATAGCCCTGAATGAACGGTCAATCACCTCTTTACTTGTGATGTTATAATTTGCTTTTCGCCAATCGCCGTAAAAACCGTTTCCTAAAAAGACTTTGATGTTACAGTTATCTGCTTCACAAAGCAATTCTTCAATGGGGTCAGTACATGGAATATCTGCAAAAGGAAAAACTGAAGAATTGAAATAGCATTTTTCGTAAAGTGCAGTTGCCATAACAACTATATATTCCATACCGAGTTGAGAGATTTCACGGACTTTTTGTCGCCACTCCTCTGCCTTGAACCTGTCAATTACAGGATTCCAGTATTTTCCCTCAGCAGTATTGTGATGATGAAACTCAAAAAATGTTCCGTCAATTTTTCTATTCATTATGTCACCTCTGTAAAGAACTTATAACAATCACATCAAATTACTCTTCATCCGGCTGTTGTCCGTTGTGTGCAAGCCATTTACACTCGGTTATTTCCATATTTGTAAATATTGCTTTAAAAGATGAATCTTCAGGACTACACGCATAGATACCAAATCGAATTGTATCTTTGGCATTAAAAATATGACAAATTCGCATTTGTGAATAGTTAATTCCGTCAGTTGAACATTCAATGCAAAAATCGTCTTCTCTGCGACTGAATCTGTACCACATAGATTTAATTGAAGCATCAATTGCAGTTGTTGCCCAATCGGAGTAACCATTATTAGTAACTACACTTCCCAAATGCTGAAATTCTTCATTTTCGTATTCTATTGAGCCTTTCATCCAGTTTTCGGAGTCAAGGTACATTACAACACCACACTGGTCAAATCTGTGTTTGCTCTGAAACTCTGTTTTCACAACAAATGAAAAATACTTCTCATCCGTTTCCATCTGTAAAACAGGTGCATTGTCATTTCTAAAATGATAATATGTTCTTTGCCATAAATCAGTATGTGGCTTTGTGACAATTTCGATTTTATCCGCAGATATTGTGTAATCCGCAGGTTCTCTTGTCCATTGTAATTTATTTATATCAAAATTCATAATGGCTCCTCTTAAATAGATTATTTACCGAGCACAGGCATTTCTGTCATTCGAAGTCTTGCACAACCATAAGGGCAAAGTTCAATTTCTTGTACCGCAGAAATCGGATTTCTTGATTTAGGTGTTTTTCTTGCAATGCTTTTGTATGGGAATTTAAGCCCCCATTCGATTTGTTGCATTTTTGCCTTTATTGTTACAGGTGGATTTGCCTGTGAAAACGGGAAATCACCTATTCCGTTGAATTTTACGGTAAATTCATTATTTGAATAACCATAATTCCAAGGTGTTTTTGGTACAAACTGATAATCGCAATATGGGAATTTGCGTTCTACACCTTTTTTGGTGTATTCTCTCATTTTCTTTTCGTAAGAAACTGGAACAGAGAAAAGTAATGAGCCCATTTGCAAAGCATAAAGGTCATTTGGTCTTTTTTTTAAAAATGGAGTTGCGATAAATTCAATTTCAATTTCTGTTTTACCTTGTTTTATTACAAATTCAAGGTCTTTTGACTCTTTATTTTCACCGTTGACTTTAAGATTTTTTGCAAAAGACGGAATACGGATTACAAAATTAAAATCCTTTTCTGCGTCTATATAATAGTGCATTTTATTGTTAAACGGATAGTCAGTTTCAAGTCTGATTGTAACATCTTTATCGTTCAAAACAGACGGTAACATAACTGAATTGATTATGGTATTATCTTTGTGCATAAATGCTGAGAGAGCAAATTTAGGCCAACCCTGATTGAAATTTGCAGTACAACAACCAAAATTAGGTTCAAGACCGAATGTGTGTGCATAAGGACCATTTGTGCTCCACGGTGCCATAATCATTGTTTTCTGACAAGCAATCTGATTGACCTGCTGAACATACTGGTGCGTCCACATATCTTCGCTGAGTGTAGCAGGTAATGCATTGAATCCAAGCATTTCAAGTCGTTCAGCCCATTTGTTTTCACCCGTATGAGCAAAAATTTCTTCATAAGAATACATCTGTTCCACAACAGCACAGCACTCAGTACCTCTTGTTGGGTCAATACCTGAAAGCACCTCGTCACCTGTAAAGCCTTCAAAAGCAGTACCGTTGTACTCATCGAGAATTTCACGAAGCTTTTCAGCGTTGTCAGTATATTTTTCACCTAATAACTCGTGAGAAACCGCTTCACTTTTAAGCATCATTGCGATATTTACTATATGAGTTTTTCTCAGCCAGTTGTGGCTTGGCTTTTTCCATGACTCAGTTACTGAGTTATAGTCAAAGCCTTGTTCTTTGATAATTTTTGCAAGGTCTTTTATCCAATCTTCCTGATACTTTTCGCATAAGAAATTAATTGAAATGAAAGACTCAAACCATCTGTATTTACCCCACCCGAACAGGGTAATTTCACCACTTTTGAGCATTTCATAATAGTTTTTAAGCACTCTGTAAATAACATCGGGGATTCTCTCATCACCAGAGCAATCGTAATAAACCTTAAGGACTTTACAGATAAGCTGAATTGCCCAAGTGTCGTATTTTGCCCTTTTTTCTTTTTCGCAAGGACAAATCCAACCGTCAACATCCTGAGCTGAAACAATAGCATCTATATATTTTTTTACAGTTGCAATCATTTCTTCATTTTCCAAAAGGTAAGCAAGAGGAATAAAGCCGTCAAGCCAATAAGGAACTCGTTCCCAACCCTCACGGTCACCGCCAATCCATGCACTATCGCGGATGTCAGGCCAGATTTTGTGAAGATTACCGCTTAAGCCCTCAGCCTGAATCTGAAGTTGACGCTTGAGCCAACCATTCGGTTTAATCTCTTTTGATGTATAAAAATCCCATTTATTCATGTTTTTTCACCTCAAGCAGCATTTTCACTTTCTACTGTATCCACACCTTTTTTGATAAGGAAATACAAAGGAATCAATGCAAACACACAAACTACACCTGCCCACAAGAACATATCCTTTGCAGGTACGATAACCTCTGCATTAACTTCATTTAAAATAGTTTGTGCCGCTCTTTGACATGCCATATCACCGATAACAGGACCTACAACCATAGGAATAAGCACAGCGAAAATCATTCTTATACCTTGGAAAAGACCTGCTTTGCCTTCTGGGATGAAATCCTTGACAGCAGCACCAAAGAGGATATTGACAAGGGCATTACCAAGAACAACAGGCAATAAGCTTAAAAGGATAACATAGATGCTTGTGCTTGTTGAAAGAATGAAAAATCCTAATGTCATTACAATAACACCTATCACAAGACAAAGGCCTCTTTTTTTGGTTGAAAGTCTGAGAAGTGTTATAATACAAGCAAGAAGAATAATTACAACAACCAAAGCAAAGATTATAACGGACGGTTTAAGAATATTTGCTACACCACCATTATCGGGAATAACAACATACTGAACATATGTAAGAAGATACGGATAGAAAACCTGGAATGCAACTATTGCAAAGCAAAATGACAGAAGTGCTAAATAAAGTCTTGCGTTTGCCTTTATTACCGACGGTCTGAAGCCATAGAAAAGGTCAGCTAAATAAGATGATGAGCTATTATTAATTTCTGCAGTACGTGGTGGGTCTTTGATAAGGAATAAACCTGCTACACCACATAATGTAACTACAACACCAAGTCCTATAAAGAAAGCTTTATAGGTAATAGTGCCTGCCTGAGCAAAGCTACCTACACCTGTTACTGCCAATGAAGACACAGTACCTACAACGGATAAAACAGTTTCAACAATAGGTCTTTGTTTCGGTACAGTAACGTCAGTTACCCAAGCTTGGAAAGCGGCATCGTTACTGGTTGAGCCCATAAAAGTCATCACAATGTCCATAAGAATGACAAACCATACTGTTGTGCCAAGAATTTTTGCTTCATCTGAAAGATTAAACAGATTTGCAACATTATCTTTTGTGATAAAACCGAACATCCCTGTAACAATACCCCAGAGAATATAACCAACTGAGATAAACATTTTACGATTTTTCAGCTTATCACTTAAAGCACCCATTACAAATGTTGTAATCACCGCTGCAATAGCAGAGAGAGCCACCATTCGTGCAACTGCTGTTGTTGCTTCCATTGAACCGAGAATTGCAGCTTGTGACACATCTGCATAAATTTCGTTAGTGATAAAGGTGTTGAAATACATATTCTCAGTATTCCAGGCAATACCACCCATAAAACAGAACAGAGTAATTATAAACCAATTCTTTTTACTTAATTTATCTTTAACCATACTTTGTCATTCCTTTTTATACAAAGAATAAATATATGTTTTTTATTCAGATATGTTATTTACACAGATTATATAATCATATCATTCATTCGTTGTTTTGCACGTTTCATTGTTTTACTTAAGAAGATTGCACTCATAATGAGTGAAACACATTCTGCAATAGGGAATGCGAACCATACAAGCTCAAGTCTGCCTGTTTGTGCAAGCAACCACGCAACCGGTAAAAGAACAACAAGCTGACGACAAACGGAAACAATAAGACTGTGAACAGGCTTACCGATTGCCTGACACACTGAACCTGCAATAATGCAGAATCCTGCAAGTAGATAATGCGTACCAATAATTCTTAAGGCAGGAACACCGATTTCAAGCATTTCCTTTGATGCATTGAAGAAAGATAACAAAATATTCGGTATCAATTCAAAGGCTAAAAATCCGATTACCATTATTGTCATCGCCGAAACGATTGCCAATGTTATTGTCTTCTTCACTCTGTCATATCTTCTTGCACCAAAGTTGTATGCGATAATCGGCACCATACCATTATTCAAACCGAAAACCGGCATAAATACAAAGCTCTGGAGTTTGAAATAGCTTCCGAATACTGCTGTTGCAGTTGTTGTGAATGAAATAAGGATTTTATTCATTGTGAAAGTCATTACCGAGCCGATTGACTGCATTATAATTGACGGTAAACCGATTTTATAAATTTCCTTTGCAATTTCCTTGTCCCAACGGATAAGTCGTGTTGTAATATGAATTTCTTTGTTGCACCTGATATTGAAAACAACTGCCACGACAGCGGCTACAATTTGTCCTGCTACGGTTGCAATTGCAGCACCAAGTACCTCTAATTTAGGCATACCCAAAAGACCGAAAATGAGAATTGGGTCAAGTATAATATTTATTACTGCACCAATTAACTGTGCAATCATTGAATGTGTAGTTTTTCCTGTTGATTGTAAAAGTTTCTCAAAACAGAACTGACAACATATACCAATCGAGCAACCCAAACAAACTGTTGCATAATCTGTTCCGTAATCCACAATCTGCCCAACATCAGTTTGTGCTAAAAAGAATGGTCTTGAAAGAAAAATACCAATCAATGTAAACACCACTGCACTGCAGATGAAAAGGAATACACCTGTATTTGCAATCTTGTTTGCTTTTTCAAATTTTTTTGCACCTAATGAGCGTGAAAGCATTGCGTTCATACCTACTGCTGTACCACCACAAACAGCAATCATAAGCTGTTGTAACGGGAATGCAAGAGAAACTGCATTAAGTGCATCCTCGCCTAACTGCGACACAAAAACGCTGTCAACAACATTGTAAAATGCCTGAACAACCATTGAAATCATCATTGGTGTTGCCATTGATGCTAAGAGTCTGCCTATGGGCATTGTCCCCATTTTATTTTCCTGCCAGGGAATCTTTTTTGCTTCTTCCATATAAAAATATCCTTCTATATACACAATTTTTGCTCACAAGCAAGCTGCCTGCGAGCAATTTTAATCTGTTAATTTTCTGAAACAGTACCATTTGCAACGGTAATTGTTCTGTCACAATCCTCAAGTACCATTTCACGATGAGTAATGAAAACAACTGTAATTTCGTCGTTTTCCTTAAGTTTTTTCATTACTGTTTTTTCAGTTTCACTATCAAGAGCACTTGTAGCCTCGTCCATTAAAAGGACCTTGCCTTTTCCTAAAAGGGCTCTCGCAATAGCAAGTCGTTGTGCCTGTCCTTGGGAAACACCTGCACCTGACTCGCCAAGCACAAAATCAAGTCCACCGTCTAAATCATAAGCAAATTCGGCCGCCGAATTTTCCAAAGCCTTTCTGATTTCCTCATCCGTAGCATCAGGATTAAGAATTGTGATATTTTCCCTGACACTTCCGCTGAAAAGCATATTATCCTGTGGCACAAAAGAGAATAAACGCTTTGTATATTTGCAGTCCATATCTCCATTGGTTGTTTCAACAACTGCACTGCCACTGTCAAGAGGATAAAGACCTGTAATCAACTTAAACAATGTGCTTTTTCCTGCACCCGACGGACCTTTTATACCAATAAACTCACCTTTATTTATTGTAAAGGTCGCATTATTGATAACCTTTTCATCTCTGTAACCAAATGCAGCGTCTTCCACACGAATTTTCACAAAATCTTCATAATCTATTTCGGGATACTCAGTTTTTTCATCTTTTGAACTTGAAATTTCAATAAGTCTTTGTGCAGATGAAATCATATTGTAAAATGATGGAATAATTCCCGTAATGCTAACTGCAGGAGAACGAAGTTGATTAACAAGCTGAATAATGGCAATAACAGAACCAAATGTCATAGTGCCATTAAGTACACCGTAAGAGCCGTAAGCCACTGCTATTAAAAAGCCAACAGCAAATGCCAATGAAAAAGCAATACTTGCAAGAATTGAAAAGCTTCTCTTTTTTACCTTCTCACGATAAAAACTCTTTTGTTGCTTTAATGATATATTTACAATCTTTTCCTCTATACCAAAAACCTTTACTGCAAAGAGATTTTCAAGCATTTCCTGCATAAAAGAACGGACTGTTGAATCCTTTTCCTGAACTTTTCTGTGAAGGTCCTTTATGTATCTTCTTGATATGCCGATAATAAAAGGTATAAGAACACTGCACACAAGAATTATAACAAGAAATCTCTTATCGATAAAATATAAGGCAATTATTGCAGTACCTAATCTTAACAAGCTTGAAACAGCACTCGGCAGAATATGTATGTATTGTTCGCACACAAGCAACGCATCAGAAGTAAGCCTTGACATAAGGTCGCCACTATGTTTTTCAATAGATTCTGCATAGACACCGTTAATAAGGCTCGAAAACACCTTTGATTTAAGGTGAATTTCAGCTTTCCCCTGACTTATTGCGTGAACAAAAGAAGATGTTATACTTGAAAGCAACTGCACAACAATCAGACTTAACAGCAATATAACATTTTTAAACAAATCTTCTCTGTTGCCGTTTTGTGCACAGTCCATTACTGTTTTTGACACCATTGCAAATGTTGTTGCAGAAACAGCATTCAGAGCGTTAAGCAATATAAGTGCTGCAATTTCTTTATTTCGTTTTCCGCAATTCTTGTATATCCACTTTAAAACAGATATATCACTCATTGTTTTTCCTCTTTTAATAATAAGTGGTTATTTTAGTCTTCAATAAGACCGTGTATTCTCATTTTTTCCACAAGTTTATTTACATCTGCTTCTACTGTTTCATAAGGAGCATCATAATCTTTTGCAATTTTTGCGATAATTTCATCTATGGAATATGTACCGTCAAGCAAATTGAACACTTCAGCACCGATATCATTGAATGTTATAATTCCATTCACCTCAGCCTGTCTTTCTCCAAGAGGAAGAACAACCTTACTTCCTGCAACATCCTTCATTATAAAACCGCTTTTAATCTTCATCTTTTATCAACCTTTCTATACCATTGTATGACGCAAACGCAGCGTCATCATCCATATTACATTCCAAAGAAAATACAGGAACACTTCTCAGTATTGAATCAACTGCTTCTAAGGATTTATATGCACGTTCTTCATAACTTGACCTTATTGTCTGTCCGAACAAAAGCTTTATAGCCTCATTAACAGGAAGCCTGCTGACCTTGTTTTCTGTTCCTCTTTTTATGAAAGTAATTGCTCTTACAGGAACCTTCACATTAAGATTCTCATTTGTTTTTCCTGAAAAAGGAGTACCGCAAGCATACCAGATATCATTCTCTTTTATCAATGCGGGCTTATCATCATTTATAATTCTTGTCCCGGGTAAATTTTTAAGCCATAAGTGTGTATGTGTTGATTTACCTGTTCCGCTATCTGCTGAAAACAAATATGCATAGCCATCCTTTTCAACACAAGATGAATGAATCATTATACCATTATGGTCCATTAACCATATATTAAACGCATTTCCTGTCCAGAAATACTCGTGATTTGCCAAAGACATCTGTGGTATTTCTTCTTTTTTCTTATTAAGATATTCTTCAGAAATCTCAATTTTAATATCTGTTTCCGAGCTGTCAAAATCAGCCTCATAAGCTTTTGCACGTTCACGAAGAACATCATATTTAACGTCGAACTCTGTTTTAAGTCCCGCGATTATATATTTTCCCATTTTATATACCTCTGATTACAAATATGCTGCCGGATTCACATTTTTACCGTTGACCTTTACCTCAAAATGAAGATGAGGTCCTGTTACATATCCTGTTGCACCAATATTACCTATTGCCTGACCTCGTGATACTTTCTGTCCTGAACGAACCTTAAGAGTGTTCTGCATGTGACAATACATTGTTGAAAGACCGTTGCCGTGGTCAATCATTACGGTATAACCACCTGTGTTATACCATCCTGCATAGGTTACGGTTCCCGATTCGGCTGCGACAACTGTACATCCAGAGCTTCCGCCGGGACGAACAATATCAATACCTGCGTGCCAACCGTCACCAAAGCTACGCTTACCATAAGGTGATGAAACTGATGTTGCACCGATTGCAGGCCATCTGAGTTTGCCTTTTGCTGAACCTGATGAGGTTGATGTGTTCTGATTTTTCTTTGTTCCGACCTGAATTTTCTCGCTTACAGCCTCTTTAAGCGTTTCTCTTGAAATCTCCTTTGAAGAAACCTTTTCCCCACCAATATAAGTTACAAGTTCAGTTATCCGTTCAATACCCTTTTCGCCTTTTGTAAGAACTTTCTTATCACCGGCGTACAACTTACTTGTATTGATTGTTACCGTATCATAAGGAATTTCAATTTCCTTATACTCTGTTTTCGTTGTCTGAACTCTTAAAAAGCTTGTTGCCTCTGAAACAAGAATTTCCTGCCCTGCACGAATTGTTTCAGTAAGTTCAGGATTAAGCTTATAAAGCTGCGTAACACTTATATCAAACTTTTGAGCAATGCCAAAAATGGTATCACCGTCTTTAATTGTATAAAATTTTGCTTCGTTTGTATTTGAATTAAGTTTTTTCTGTAAATAATCAGCATCCTTGATAACTGTTTCGCTGTCAAGATAAAGCCCCTGCACATAGTCAATGTTTTCAACGAAGCTTACAACAACATTTTCCTCGCCTGTTTCGTGCTCTGCAAGGATAGAATCAAATACGCTTAATGCATCGGTTTCATTTTTAACTGCACAGATAAACTTATCATCCACATATACACCACAGGCATTTGTGATTTTATTATCTGATTTTTCAATAAGGTTATCGCAAATTTCAGATGCATCATTTAACTGTCCACGTTTAACAAGTCTTATATTATACTCAGCGTCACCAATTAACTGTGAGTTCTTTTTGTCTTCCTGAGTAAGTCCCACAGATGCCGTGTTTATATCAAGCCTTTGAAAAGCCATTTCTCTTGCTTTTTTATAAACAGCCTCATCCTGAACATATCCGATTACTTCGTCATTGTAATTAATTTCAAGAGCAAACGCTGCATCACTCCAATAACCTACAACGTTAATGAGAACTGCTAAAGAAACAATCGGAAGAAGGAAATTAAAAACATATACGAAAGCACCTCTATATCGACGAAGCGCCACACCTGTATAATGAATAAAATATTTTAAGTTCTTTTTTTCTTCTTTAGGTGTATTTTTTGAAACCTCTTTTGCCTCTTTTGACAGGGCTTTCAGCTCATCAATCTTTTCGTGGAATGTCTTGAGAGCGTGCTTATCTATAACAACAAAAATTGTGACCAGCAATGTGCCGATTGCCTTAACAGGTTTCAGAAGCAGAGATAAAAGCCAAGTGAAAAATCTTTTACCATAACGAATTGTCTGAATTCCGATATAGTATATCTGTCTGTATAAAAAATCCAGTATATCCATCTGACTTTTGCGCTCCTTTCTGAAAAACTGCATATTTGCTCATAATAATCCAATATACTATTAAATTATACCATAAGTCAATCAAAAAGGCAAGTTATATAAAAGTGCATACAAATTAAGATTTATTGGACAAATAAAAGACGGGCGGATAACCCTTGGTGTACCAAAAAAACAACTATTGCAACACTTGTTCTGCACCACCTATTGCTTCTGACAAAATTCTCATTCCTAAGCAAAAACCATCATAAAAGGCTTGTTCACTGGTTAAAACAATATATTCATCCATACACTGACTATATTTTTCTAATATTATTTTTGTTTCTTCATCAAGGTTATCTTTTAATTTGTTATAATTCCTCTCCATTAAAATCTCAACTCTTCTCAGTTCGATATTGCCATTGCCCAAAACATTTTTAGGTTCAAGTTGTCCCATATAAAGTTGTGTAATTGTATTTTTAATAATTTTTCATGCCTCCTTTAGAACTTATCAGTTCTAATTGATAAATGCATCATAAAACTGTGGTAAAGCCAATAGTACTGATAAGTATTATATAGGAGTGGATTGTATGTATTTCCAAAGACTAAAAGATTTGCGTGAAGACAAAGATATGAAGCAAGTACAGATTGCCGAGCTTCTCGGTATTCAACAAACAGTTTACTCACGATATGAAAGAGGATATCAGAACATTCCGATTGAACACTTGATTTTACTTGCAAATTTTTATAATGTATCTACAGATTATATTTTAGGCAGAACTGATGAGCCTAAAATGAATAAAAAAGATTAACACCCGATGAACAACTGCTCATCGGGTGTTTTGTTGGTCTCAAATTAATTATTACTTGCAAATTATAATTTGTCGAGATATTCGTAGGGGCGATTCATGAATCGCCCGAATGAGGT
>CALCTT010000108.1 GCA_937906895.1 uncultured Clostridia bacterium
GCTATTATGCATGTAAACCAACAGATGAAGACCCTGTACCGATAGGAAAACCAATCTACAATACACAGCTTTATGTAGTGGATAAATACATGAACCCAACACCAATAGGAGTAGTAGGAGAACTATGTATAGGTGGCGTAAATGTAGGACAAGGATACCTTAATAACGAAGAACTGACAAAAGAGAAGTTCATAGAAAATCCGTTCCATGAAGGAAAGATATACAAGACAGGAGACTTGGCATACTTCAGAGAAGATGGACAAATCATTTTCTGTGGCAGAATGGACCATCAGATAAAGCTTAACGGACAGAGAATAGAATTAGGAGAAATTGAAAACGCTATCACAAATGTGGATGGTGTGGAATCCGTTGTTGTTATGATTAAGCAGAATAACGGAAAAGATGTTCTTGTAGCATATTGTTGTGGTAATGCTGAAAAATCACTCATTAAGGAAATTTGTGAAAACAAGCTTCCTCGATATATGGTGCCAAGTGCATTTGTTATGATGGATAAGATGCCACTTAATGCAAGCGGTAAGCTCGACCGCAAGCAGTTAAAAGCCCTTCCTGTTGTATTTGACGAAAATATTAAGGAAGAGCCCATTAACGATGTGGAAAGAACAGTTTGCAGAATTTTTGAAAAGATACTCGACACTGAAAATGTTGGCAGAAATGAAAGCTTCTTTGACCTCGGTGGTACAAGCATTGATATGATTTCTGTTTTGTCAGAAAATGAAATGAAGAGTATTTCTGCAGCTCAGTTTATAGCAAATCCGACACCTGAAAAGTTAGCAAAACTTATGAGTGAGGGAAACAAAGTAGTTTATGAAAACTTTGATGTGCTTAAAGAGGCAACAAATTCCGAAAAATCCTTGATTTTAGTGCCTTATGCAGGTGGAAATGCGACTGCTTATGCTAAATTTGTAGAATTGATGACAAAGAAACGTCCTGATATGTCCATTTATCATATTGATTATCTTCACTCTTATGAGGAGTGTGAGAAGGTAGCCGATATCATTACTGAAATTGGTAAAACACAGGAATTGTACATCTATTCTCATTGTGCAGGTGCTGCGGTTGCGTTACAGATTATCAATATTCTTGAAGAAAAAGGTGTAAAGATTTCTCGTTATATCACGGGAGGATATATTCCACCGAAAAAAGCACCTAAAAAGAATGGCTGGAATATGGTTTCTGATAAAAATATCAAGAAAAAGCTTGTTTCTGCAGGAGCACCTCTTGAGAGCTTCACAGATAGTCAGACTAAGGATATGATAGATAAATTCCGTAAGGATACTGACTTTATGACTTGGTATCACTATAATAATTCAAAGAAAATCAATGTTGTAACAGATGCTGTTATCAGCAAGACGGATTTGTTTACAAAGAATTATAAGGAAGCAGAGACCTTGTGGAAAAACAGCGCAATAAACTTCAATCAAGTTCATTTCATTGAAACGGATTCTCATTATTTCCAATCAGATAACAGTGCTGCTCTTGTTGAAATCATAATTGATGTTTTAGACAAATAAAAAATACCGAAGAACTTCACATGGTTCTTCGGTATATCTTTGATTGTATTGTTTACTTTTTTCTTGCTTTTGCTTTTTCTCTTGCGAGTCTGATTTTTTCTTTTCTTTCGATTTCCTCAGCTTCAGCTTTGGCATTTGTCTCTGTAATCATAATTGCTTTCTGTTCTTCTTTTTGTGCAATCTTCAATTCAAATTTCTTGTGAGGTCTTTCAAAGTAATCTGACAATCTTTCACCAAATATGTTCATAAGAATCAAGAGAATAATTCCTACAACAAATCCAATTGTACAAAGTATCTGATACATATTGAATGGCCCAAGAACATCAGGATAGGCAGCAGCAAAAAATTCGCTGAAGAATCGAGTAAATGAATATAGTGTAAGATACATTGGATAAATCGTTCCGGGTTTTGCCTTTTTTCTGTATAACAAAAGGATTAAAAGAATAAGTGCTGCCCAAAGAGCTTCAATTGCCTGAACAGGAACCTGGTTACCAGGGTGGTCATAATGATAATTGTATGGACCGTGTTCCCAAGGGATACCCCAGCAACAACCATTAAAGAAACAGGCGAGCTTAACAAAGAAAAGAAACACGGGTAAACCCATTGTTATAATATCAAGTTCTTTTATAGGGTTAATAACAAGTACGACAGAAAAAAGTGAAATGAAAATAGGTGCAATAATCAAAAGAGCAAAGTAGTTACGACCTGTGCCAACCATATTACCAAAACTTTCGTTGAATCTTGTTGACTGGTCAATACATATTGAAGCAAGAACTGTTTCAACGGCAAATAAAAAGACTTGCACAACGGTGCCTAAAATCTTGTGAATTTTTGAAGATGCATAAACCAATTTTTCGGAAAATAGACTCATTGCATCTTTTTTTGACTTATAATAAAGAAGATTTGTAAAAATCATTACATAGTAGCCTATAAAGTTAAATAGGCTGTAAGCATCATTTTCACCAAAAAACCTATGCATAAAATCACCTCGTTTTTAAGATATTTTATTTTATCACACAATAAATATAAATTCAAGTCTTATCGACAAATACTTGTAAATCCCAAAAATATCCTTGTTGAAATCATTGACATTATTTGAAGTTTGTGGCATAATATTCGTGTATATGGGTGGGACAATAAGATTTATGGTATATGGAGGTAATTTTCCGATGAAGGTGAATTTTACAAGAATTTTATCGATTATTTTAACGTTCAGTATGATTCTTTGTTGCTTCTCTGCTTGTGGTGGCAAGGGTGATGATGAAACAACAACTGTTCCTGATATCGATTATCCGACAAATCCGAACAATGACGATGTGTTTGTGAATGAAGGTCCTTTAATTGACGACCCGATTAACGGTGGTACACCAAATGGCGGTACACCAAATGGCGGTTCATCCAACCTCGGTTCATTAGGTAACAATAATTACACAGGCTCAAATCAGCTGGATATTGCTCCTATTAATCCAAATGGTTCAGGTTCAAATTCAGGCTCAAGCTCAAGTTCAGGTTCAAACGGTTTATCAAATCTTGAAAAGGAATTTAACCACTTTCTTACACATTTTGATACTCCTGAAGAAAGAAAAGCTGTTCTTAAACTTGCAGGTTATGAATATGACGCAGGACAGGATATTTTCTATACACACTTAAATCCATGGCAGCGTTACATGGGATTTGCTGACATATATGACCAGGCTGCACCACTCACAAATATGTGGTATCTTACACTTAAGGCTGACTTTATTTATGATGACCTTCTTTGGAGACTTCAGTGGTGGAAGGGTCAGTACGGTGTTCTTGAAGGTGCTGAATTAGGCGTTTATACAAAGAGCCCTTATGATAATTCAGGCTTCTATAAGTGTGCAGAGGATGAACATCTTCTTACAATGGTTCTCGACTATTATCATAGCTGGGAAGACTATAAGAGTGGTAACAGACTCTTTACAAGAGCTGAACAGGAGCATTGGTGGCTTACAGGCTTTAAGTTCGGTGTTGTTCAGCCTAAGAAGTGTGTTGTAAGAGCAACTCTTCATGCTTATGACGATGAAATGGCTGACGGAATTGAAGCAGCTCTTCAGAATCTTACAGATGGCAACAACAAATTGACAGGAAAAGGTTTTGTTCCTTATAAGAAGGGTGTTACAAGCAAGGACTTTTATATCAGAAACGGTAACAGATTCTCAGTTGTATGGTATGAAGCAGGTTATCTTAACTACGGTCAGAAACCTAATGAAAACCCTGAAGAAGATAATCCAGATGTAGAGCTCCCAACTACACCTGAGGAGCCGACAACAGAACCGACAACAGCTCCTACAACTAAACCAACTACAACAGAACCAACTACAGCTCCTACAACAACAGAGCCTGTAACAGAACCATCATCAGCTGATGAAGTGGTTGAATAAACTTTACTGAAAATAACTGAGACTACACAAGATTTAATTCCTGTGTAGTCTTTTTTGTTATAAAACATAATTTGTTAATATAACATGGTTGAGTTATTGCATTTTTAATAGGTGTAAAGATATATGAATAAAACACAAAAAATTCAGATATTGACAAACACATATTCTAATGATAGACTATACATAGATACTCAAGGCATCTATCTTGAAGTTTTATAATTGAGAAGATGCCTATTTTTATAAACATAATACCTCGAGAATCTATGTGTGTTTTGAAAGGAGAAATTTACATGAAAATAAGTAAAGAGCTTTCTAAAGGAAGTACAGGGCTTCTTGTTTTAAGTGTCATTTCAAGAGGAGAGAAGTATGGTTATCAGATTATCAAGACTGTTGAGATGATGTCTGATAATGTGTTTCAGATGAATGAAGGTACATTATATCCAATTCTTCATTCTTTAGAAAGAGAAGGTTTTCTTTCTTCTCGTTGGGTTGAAAGTGAAGAAAATGGAAGAAAAAGAAAATACTATCAAATTACAGACAAGGGAATCAAGGAGCTTGCCACTCAAAAGCAAGAGTGGGAAACTTTCAGCACTGCAGTTGGAAAGGTCGTTGGTGGCGAGGCTTTTGCCGTGTGATTTTGTAATATGAAAAGAATTTATATTTCATATAGAAAAGTGGTGGAGTATGAATAACGATTATATAATCATTAATGCATATATTAAGAATGTTTGCAAAGGCATAAATAGTCGTAGAATAAAGAGAGAAGTTACGGATGAACTGTTTTCTCATATGATGGAAACGTATGAGCGAAATATTGCTTTGGGAATGAGTGATAATGAGGCTCAAAAGGATGCTGTTAGCCGAATGGGTGATGAAGACGCTGTTGCAAAAACATTTAAACAGTTGTATCCGGTTCCAACATTAGCTTTTATAGAAGAAATGACGTTGTCACTTGCTGGAGGAATTGCTCTTTCTTCCTTTTGGTGGGTATTGGGATTTGGGGAGCACACTGAAGGTCTGTGCAGATTGATTACGTTTGTGAGCGTGATGATTCCACTTTTCTACTTTAAAAAAACCAACAAGTTTTTTAAAGCATCTTTTTATTTTTGTTTCTTAAACTGGTTTATTGTAAGTACAGGATTTTGGTTGCATAATTATTTTGTTGGTGATATAACTTCTCGATATGTGTTACTGTTGATAGAATTCGTTTTAAGATGTGTTACATATTCGTTGATTTTTTGTGGAATCAGAGTAGTTGAGAAACAAGTTAATGATAAAAAAACAGTTTCTAATTCACCGATTTTACATATATTTTTAATCACTGCATCTCAATTTCTTTGTTTTTTATCTGCAACATCCGGTAAACTTGTGATGAAATTGATGCTTTTAGGTTTGGCTTTTGCTTTTGTTGTTTTTTCATTAATTAAAATATATGATTCGGCAAGTTTGTTGGATGAAATAGATTTACAAGCGCCTCAAGTGAAGATAAAGTCACGCAAATATTATCTTTATAGAGCTGCTTTAGCTACTATATTAGTGGCATTGTCATTATTATCAACAGTATCAATTGTTTGCAGACCGGCAAAGACCATTGATTATGTAACACAGGATGCAGTTGTCGAATCGAATGTGGCTGAAATCAGAGAAAACATGATTGCATTAGGGTTGCCTCAAGAAATTGCTTATGACTTGCCTGATAGTGAGGTGGAAAAATATCTCGGTGCAGAACGAATGGAAATAAAGGACACTGAAGATGAAATCTTTAACGACATTGATAATATGGCTTATGCGTTCTATTTTCCTGAAACAGATATGATGCCACATCGTGCAAGAGCATTGCTTGTTATTGATTGTTTTGAAGAATTTGAAAGAGTTCGTCGTGATGGAATATATTTGTGGGGACAAAGTTATGGAGGAGATTCCGAATATGCACATAATCTTGAATTTTATCATGGTTCATTCGGACAAATTTTGTGTGATATAAATGGTGAAACAAAGAAAATATTTCCGTTTGCTCAATATGACCTTAAATCTTCAAATAGATTGGAATTGCCGGTGGGTTTTGAATTCAGCGTACCTGAAAATGCCGAAAATGTACGATTATATTTTTCACAGACATATGTGCTGAACAATGATTCGAACGGTCTTGTGATTGGATATAATTATTATCGTAATGAGTCACCGCTAACATATCAAAATACATTTTATGCCAATTATTGTTACGAGTTTAAGGAGGAGTATGGGTTGGGATATCGTTATCCATTAAGAGCATGGTTTGATTATAACCCTGCATATTTATCTAAATGAGTAAAAATTTATTATGTAAAATGAAAAATAGCAAAACCCTGTGTGAAAACGCAGGGTTTTTATATTAAATATTGCATATATATAAAATATAATAAAAAACTTTTGTATTATAGTTGAAAAATTGCTTTTTTTAGTGTAAAATATACAAACAGGCTTTAATTTTTAATGGTTTTTATAAACTTTTTTGGAGGTTTTGTATGAATTATTCACTTACAAAGAAACAAGCAAAAGAACTTGTTGAATCAAAACTTTCTCATTTTATAGGTGTTAATCCTAATGAGGCAACAAATGAACAGTTCTATAAGGCTATTGCTCTTATTGTAAGAGATATGATGAGCCAGGGCAGAGCTAAATTCTCAAAGGAAGGCTCAAAAAAGGGTACAAAGAGAGTTTACTATCTCTGTATGGAATTCCTTATGGGTCGTTCTCTTAAAAATAATCTTTACAACCTTAACCTTACAAAGGTTTTTGAAAGCGTGTTAAAGGACTATGGCATCAAGATGGATTCAATCTACGATTGCGAACCTGATGCAGGTCTTGGTAACGGTGGTCTTGGTCGTCTTGCTGCTTGTTATCTTGACGGTCTTGCAACTCAGGGCTATGTTGCAAAGGGTTATACAATCCTTTACGAATATGGTATCTTCAAGCAGAAATTAGTTGACGGATGGCAGACTGAGCTTCCTGATTTCTGGCTTCCCGGTGGCGATGTGTGGCTTGTACCACATGAAGAACAGGCTATGGAAATCAAGTTTGAAGGTGAAGTTCGTGATATCTGGGAAAATCAGTATCACAGCGTTGTAATTGAGAACCCAACTGTAATTCAGGCTATTCCTTATGATATGCACGTTGCAGGTAAAGATGGTAAGGGCGTTTCTGTGCTTCGTCTTTGGTCTGCAAAAGCACCCGGTCTTGATATGGCACTCTTTAATCAGGGCGACTATATGAGAGCTATGGAAAGAAATGCTATGGCAGAGGTTATCAGTAAGGTTCTTTATCCTGCAGATAATCATCCTGAAGGAAAGTCTCTTCGTCTTCGTCAGCAGTATTTCCTTGTTTCAGCATCAATTCAAGATATTGTTCAGCATCATCTTCGTGAATTCGGTACAATGGATAACTTTGCTGATAAAGTTGCAATTCATGTTAACGATACTCATCCTACAATGGCTATTCCTGAACTTATGCGTATTCTCCTTGACGAATGCGGATACGGTTGGGACGAAGCTTGGAACACTGTTACAAATACAGTTGCTTATACAAACCATACAGTTATGAAAGAGGCTCTTGAATGTTGGCCTGAAGACCTTTATAAGCGTCTTATGCCTCGTCTTTGGCAGATTACAAAGGAAATCGACAATCGTTTCCGTTCATATGTATGGAACAGCACATATAATGCTGATACAGTTGAGAGAATGGCAGTTATCTCAAACGGTGTTGTAAGAATGGCAAACCTTTGTGTTGCAGGTTCACATTGTGTAAACGGTGTTTCTGCTCTTCATAGTGACATTCTTAAGGATACAGTTTTCTCTGATTTCTATGCACTTACTCCTGACAAGTTCACAAATGTTACAAACGGTATCGCTCATCGTCGTTGGCTTTGTCAGGCAAATCCAAAGCTTACAAAGTTCCTTACAGAAACTATTGGTGACGGATTTGTTAAAAATGCAGATAAGCTTCTCGACTTGAGAAAGTTCAAGGATGATAAGGTTGTTCTTGATGAACTTGGTAAAATCAAGAGAGCAAATAAGGAAGAATTTGCAAAGTATGTACTCAAACATAACGGCATTCAGCTTGACCCTGATTCAATTTTTGATGTTCAGGTTAAGCGTCTTCACGAGTATAAGCGTCAGCACCTTAATGCTCTTAACATTCTTTCACATTACCTTGCAATCAAGGAAAATCCAAACGGTGATTTCATTCCTCACACATATATCTTTGGTGCAAAGGCTGCATCAGGCTATTTTGTGGCAAAGAAGATTATCTCATTTATCTGTGCACTTGCTGATGTAATCAATAACGACCCTGATGTAAGAGGCAGAATCAAGGTAGTTTATGTTGAAGATTACAATGTTACACTTGCTGAAAAGCTTATGCCTGCTGCTGATATTTCAGAACAGATTTCACTTGCAGGTACAGAGGCTTCAGGTACAGGCAATATGAAACTTATGCTCAACGGTGCTGTTACACTCGGTACAATGGACGGTGCTAATGTTGAGATTTTCGATGCTGTTGGTGAAGATAACATCTACATCTTCGGTATGAAAACACCTGAAGTTCAGCAGTTGCAGAAGCGTGGATATGTTCCACAGAATTTCTATAATGCAAATGCAGAGCTTCAGAAGATTCTTAACTTTGCAAACAACAATGGCATCGGTGGTAAGATGTTCCACGAGGTTACATCAACAATCGTTCACCACGACCCATATATGGTACTTGCTGACTTTGAGGATTACAGAAATACGCAGTTAAGAATTTCAAAAGATTTCCTTGACCGTGATAACTGGAACAAGATGTCACTTATGAATATTTCAGGTGCAGGACGTTTCGCAGCAGACCGTGCTATTAACGAGTATGCAGCAAACATCTGGAATGCAAAATCAGCACTTAGAAAGTAATATGATAAGATAAAGTGGGGCTTTATGACCCTACTTTTATCATTTCATTGTGCAAATTATAATTTGTCGGGATGTTGCCTTCCCCTCGAGGGGAAGGTGTCACCGCAGGTGACGGATGAGGTGGAAAAGTAGTTTTATTGTGATTATTAACGGTTGCTGAAGCAACCTACACCTCATCAGTCTGCTTCGCAGACAGCTTCTCCTCGAGGAGAAGCCTCCCCTACAAACTCCAATTTGTTACAATAAATTGCATATAAAAGGCATAAAATTAAGGAAGTTCACAATAGCGTGAGCTTCCTTTTTTGGTTTAATATTTAAATTTAAAAGAGATTCTTCGCTTCGCTCAGAATGACAATGCAGGCGTGGAAGCCTGCCACTACGCGATTGCACTTTGCATTTTACTGCTGTGGTGGTTGTGCGTTCATAAGTGAACTCATCATACCGCCTGTTTTCTTTTTAGGTGGCTTGTATGCAGGAGGGTTTTTCATTTTCTCCTTTGCCTTTTTACCTGCAGGAGATGCAAGGTATTTGTTAACAGCAACGAGTGTATCATAGAAATCGTCATCAGTAATTTGTTCACGACATTTCTGGAGAAGTTCTTCGTCATTATTGATTTCACCGAGAATTGTAACAACAACAAGGTCCTGAACATCATTTGAACCGTTTTCATAGATGTCGCTTAAGATTTTAAAGAGTTTCTTCATTGTCTGACTATCGTATGAACGGATTGTCTGCATAATGTACTTGTTTGCATGATTTACAAAGAAATCCTCACCGAGGAATTCGTCATAAGTCTGGAAATTCTCTTTATAAGCGTCCTTGAGTTCAGGATAAAGAGTTGAGATACGACTTGCAAGAGTGTTTGCGTCATATTCAGTGCCGTTTTTAGCTGCAGATTTTGAAATAGTCTGCGGAGCTTTCTTTGCTACCTGACGAGCCTTTTTGCCGTAAGATGAAGAAACTGTTTCACAGATTTCGTTTGAAAGAGATTTAATATCTCTGTCCTCAAAGGAGTCAAGGTCAAGAAGATTTGATTCAACCTTTACAAAATCACCTTCGCCAACCTTTTCTGTAACATCAAGAAGATTGTCGTGGCTTAAGAGTCGGATTGTAACATCGTCCTTTGTAAAATCAACATATGCTTCTTCACCATCTTCACAAACAGCAGAAGATGTAAAACCAATCTGTTCAAACTTTTCTGAACAATTTTTTAAGATAAGCGAGAGTGCTTCTTTTCTTTCAAGCATTTTTAATACCTCAAATCAAAAAATAATATATCCTATATAATATAACACATTTATTTCCATTTGTCATTAAAAATTTGTGAATATTATGATTGAAACAGAAAATATAATGTGTTAAAATATATTTAATTGTGGCAGTATGCCAATTTGCAAGGTGATAAATATGAAAAATGCACTTATACTTTTTGGTGGCGTATCTTCTGAACACGATGTGTCTTGTGTATCGGCAACATCTGTTATCAGAAATATTCCAAAGGATAAATACAATGTAATAATGCTTGGAATCACAAAGCAAGGCGAAATGTTTGTCTTTGAGGGTGATTACAATAATCTCAAAAAAGACGGATGGCTTAATGATAAGTCAAAGCTTAAAAAAGCTGTTATTTCAAGTGACCGTGCTGACAGAGGTATAATCGTATTTAACGAAAACGGATATGAAAAAATCAGAATTGATGTTTGTTTCCCTGTAATGCACGGTAAAAACGGTGAAGACGGAACAATGCAAGGTCTTTTGACTGTTGCAGGTATTCCATATGTTGGTTGCAACACAATGGCATCTGCAGTTTGTATGGATAAGGCTATGACAAATGCAATTTGTGATGTAAACGGAATTGCACAGGCAAAGTGGAAATACATAACTAAATACGATTTTGAACATCGTGGCAGAGAATTCGCAAGAGAATGTGAAGAATATTTAGGTCTTCCTGTATTTATAAAACCGGCAAATGCAGGCTCATCCGTTGGTGTTGTCAAGGCAAAAACACTTGAGGAAATTCAACGAGGACTTGACTGTGCATTCCAATTTGACTCAAGAGTTGTTGTTGAAGAAGCAATTCTCGGTGCAGAGGTTGAATGTGCTGTTATGGGCAATGACGAGCCATTTGCAGGTGCAGTTGGTGAAATTGAACCAAGTAATGAGTTCTATGATTTTGAGGCGAAATATGAGTCTGACAGCGGACTTCATATTCCTGCAAGAATCGGTGAAGATAAAATAAAAGAAGTGCAACGACAGGCTGTAAGAGCGTATAAGGCTTGGGGCTGTTCAGGACTTGCAAGAGTTGACTTCTTTGTAAGATATTCTGACGGTGCTGTGCTTTTGAATGAGCCTAATACACTTCCCGGATTTACAAACATCAGTATGTATCCTATGCTTATGGAGAAAGCAGGAATTTCATACGGAGATTTGATTGATAAGCTTTGTACTCTTGCTATTGAAAAATGGGAAAAGGAATTTGAACAGTGAAAAAAGACGCAGTTATAAGAATTGTCAGCAAACAAAGAACTGAAAATGGTGACAATACAGGTGAGATGTCAGTTAAAGGCACACTTACCTGTGAAGAAGATAAAAGCATAATTGAATATATCGAAAATAATGAAGAAACAGGTCCCGAAGAAACAACGATTACTGTTTTCGGAAACGACACGGTAAGTATTGTGAGAAGTGGTCAGTTCAGTTCTGAAATGATGGTTGAGAAGAATGTGCGACACCACACATTTTACAGAACACCTTATGGTGAACTGACAATGGGAATATATGGAAATCAGGTTGATTGGTCAAAGGATGACAATGGCGGAGTTCTCAAAATGAGATATTCCCTTGATTTCAACAACGGATTTGTATCGGATAATACTATGATTATATATATTGAGGAGAAATAAGGATGTCTAAACTTGTTAAACAGGCTACTAACGAATTACATACACTTATTGTTGATGCACTTGGCAAAGCTGTAAGCGAAGGTGAAATCCCTGCAGAGCCGATTCCTGCATTTAACATTGAAGTTCCTGCAAATCGTGATAATGGTGACTATTCATCAAACATCGCATTTGTTTGTGCAAAGGTTTTCCGTCGTGCACCTAAAATGATTGCAGATTTGGTTGCTAAATATATTGAACTTGACGGAACATATTTTGAGTCTTGCACAGTTGCAGGTGCAGGTTTCGTAAACTTTACACTTTCAAAGGATTTTTATGCTGATATTTTGCTTGATGTTAAGGCTTTGGGCAAGGATTACGGCAGAAGTGACTATGGTGAGGGCAAAAAAATCAATGTTGAGTTCGTTTCTGCAAACCCAACAGGACCAATGCACATGGGCAATGCTCGTGGCGGTGCTTTAGGTGATTGTCTTGCGTCAGTTCTTGATATGGCCGGTTATGAAGTTGAAAGAGAATTTTATATTAATGACGCTGGTAATCAGATTGAGAAATTCGGTCTTTCACTCGATATCCGTTATCAGCAGATTTTCAAAGGTGAAGATGCAGTAGAGCTTCCTGAAGACAGCTATCACGGAGAGGATATTAAGGAACGTGCACAGCAGTTCGCAGATGTATATGGTGATGAATACATTAACAAGAGTGAAGACGAGAGAAGAAAAGCACTTGTTGAATTTGCTCTACCAAAGAATATCGACAATATGAAAGCCAATATGGCGAAATATCGTATTGAATATGATACTTGGTTTAAGGAAAGTCAGCTTCACGACAGCGGTGCTGTTAAAGAGGTTATTGACTATCTTACAAATAAAGGTCTTACTTACGAAAAAGACGGTGCAATCTGGTACAACAATATCAAGGTGCAGACGGAAATGCTTACAAAACAAGGCAAATCACAGGAAGATATTGATAAACTTGAACTCAAGGATGATGTTCTTATCCGTCAGAACGGTAACCCGACATATTTTGCAGCGGATATTGCTTATCATAAGAATAAGCTCGTTACTCGTGGCTTTGATAAGGCAATCAATATCTGGGGTGCTGACCACCACGGTCACGTTGCTCGTCTGAAAGGCGTTCTTGAGGCACTCGACCTTGACAGCAGTCGTCTTGACATTATTCTTATGCAGCTTGTTCGTCTTACTCGTGACGGTGAAGTTGTAAGAATGAGTAAAAGAACAGGTAAAGCAATTACACTTGTTGACTTGCTTGAGGATATTCCTGTTGATGCAGTTCGTTTTCTCTTTAATATGCGTGAACCGGGTTCACAGATGGACTTTGACCTTGATTTGGCAGTTGAACAGTCAAGCCAGAACCCTGTTTATTATTGTCAGTATGCAAATGCTCGTATTCACAGTATTTTGAGAAAAATCGAGGCAGACGGTGTAACAGTCCGTGACTGTACAAAGGACGAGCTAAAACTCTTGACAGCTCATGAAGAAATCGAGCTTATCCGTCACCTTGCATCACTTACTGACGAAATTGTAAATTCAGCAAAGAATTATGACCCTGCAAAAATTACTCGTTATTGTATCGACCTTGCAACTCTTTTCCACAAGTTCTATAACGCTTGTCGTGTTGCAGTTGAGGACGAATCACTTATGCAGGCTCGTATTTACCTTTGCACCTGTGTTATGAATGTAATTACAAACATTCTCACAATGTTCAGTATCAGCACCCCAACATCTATGTAAACTCTTTTGGCTCCCTCTGACGAGGGAGCTGTCGTTTTCGCAGAAAACGACTGAGGGAGAGAAAATTTCAAACAATATAAGGAGTTATAGAAATGTTTGACAAAATAAAAAATAAGCATTTGTATTCGTATTATTCCTTTGTCAATAATTCTTGGGGAAAATTGTTTTATTTATGTATATGGAAACAGTTGCCTGAAATGAAAGGTAAAAAGATATTGGACTTTGGTAGTGGATTTGGAATTACTGCTGAATACTTATCAAAAGATAATGATGTGATTGCAGTTGAACCGTCAAAAGATATGATAAGAATTGGCAATAAATCAAATTCGTCATATCATCAAATTAATGGCGGATTAGAAGATTTAAAGCAATTTACTGATGGTACTTTTGATTGCATAATCTGTCATAATGTTTTGGAATATGTTGATGACAGAAATGCTATTCTCAATGAATTTTCTCGTATTTTGAAAAAAGAAGGTTTCGTTTCAATCGTGAAACACAATAAGGCAGGACGAATTATGCAAAAGGCAGTTTTTGATTATGATATTAAAGCTGTTAAAACCTTGCTTGATGGAAAAAATAATACATCAAAGAACTTTGGAGAAATCAAAGTATATGAAGACAGTAATTTGTTTATAAATGATTTTCAGGTTGATAAATGTTATGGAGTTTGTACTTTTTATGGCTTACAGAATAACAAAATTAAACATCAAAAAGACTGGCTTGATAATATGTTAGATATCGAAATGTCTGTAGCCGAAATTGAAGAGTATAGAAACATTGCGGTCTTCCATCATGTAATAATGAAAAAGAAATAATACAACATTAAGAATATAGAGTGTGTTTTGCGCTTAATATAATTCTCTCTCCGTCAAAATCGAAGCTTTTGCTACCTCTCTCGTCAGAGGGAGCTTTTTATACAAAACAACATAATATTTATATTTTGTTGTTGAAGAAAAAGGATTTTTCTTGTAAAATAGTTTATAACAAATTTTTTGAGGTGAACAAGATGAAAATCATTAAAAAGGTTTTATCAGTAATTCTTGCATTTTGTATTGTTACTATGCCTCTTACGTTGAGCACAAGTGCTGCAAGCAAAACAAAAAAAGCATTGCCTCTTTCTGCAGGACTTGAGGCACTTCGTGACCAATTTGAAAGTGGTGTTGCCGATGAATGCGATGGTTATGCTCTTGACTATTGCTATTATTCGCCGGTAGGTAAAAATGATAACGAAAAATATCCTGTTGTTATTTATCTTCACGGTATAGGTCATGGTTCTTATGTTGGTTCACAGCTTGATGACAGTACAATGGCAACCTGGGCATCACAAGAACTTCAGTCAAGATGGAGTGACACAGGTGGTGCATATATTCTCTTGCCAAGATGCCCTGAAGATGAAATGCAGTATTGGAGCAAAACATTTGTTGACCCACTCAAAACACTTATTGACTGTTTTATCAAGGAACACGGTAAAAATGTTGATACAACAAGAATTTTTGTCGGAGGTTCATCAGCGGGTGGTGAAATGACATGGGATTTAGCTATTGCATATCCTGAATATTTTGCAGGAATTTATCCAATGGCTGCAACAGGTACAAGGAGTACTGACGATATAAAAAGGACCAAGGATGTTTCAGTCTGGGTTTTTGCAAGTAAGCTTGACCCTATTATAAACTATGCTACAAATACTCTTCCTCAATGGGAAAAGATTTGTGAGTATAACTCTGACCCTGCTAATTGTCGTCTTTCAAGTTTTACAGAAGTTGTAAATCCTGACGGTAGCAAGGGTGATTCAAACCATCGACTTTTTACTACAATTATGTACGATTTCTTTATGGAGGATGGTTCTGTTTATCAGAATGTGACAACAGTTAATGGCAATGACGAAACAGTAAGCTTTAAAAATTCACGAGGAGTTATCTGGTGGATGAGTAATACTCAGTCTTCATTCAACGGAGCTACATCAGATGACGATTCAAATGTAAACTTCATTTCCAAAATGTTCATTCCTGTGAGAAATCTGATGTTGAAGATAGCTAACATATTCCAGAAACTTTTTGGTTTTGTATAATAAAGTCAAGAAACTGAAAACGAATAAACATTGCGAGGTTCACAACGAATCTCGCATTTATTATAGTTTAATATCAACGGGTAAAGAAATTTTATCCGACCGGTTAAAAATCTTTATTTTGGTTTTTGAAAAAGGATACGAAAAGAGAAGGTCATTCTGAGGAATATAGTGACGAAGAATCTCTGCTGTTTGGTTAGACATTGGAGAGATTCTTCGCTACGCTCAGAATGACATGTTAATTAGTTTTTTATTTTTAATATTTCTTCATTGCTTTTTTCAGTCGATTGTTGTTTTGAATTTCCCACACAGGAACAATAAGTCCGCCTTTGAGTCGCATTGAATTTTCGTGTAATGCACCGTAAAATGCAACCTTAAAATCACAATGCTCTGACATTTTGCATTTTGACTTGTATGTGTCATAAAGATTATAGGCATTTCCCCACATATTAAGGAATTGAAACAAGTCATATTCGTTGTCAGCCCACATTGAACCGCAAGGGTCGATAAAACCTGTAAGCTTCATATCTTTTGGGTCTGCCATAATGTTCATAATGTTAAGGTCACCGTGAATCAACACAGGATATTCAGGTTCATTGACAACTTCCTTGAAAATATCAAGTCCACGACAGAGCATGTCATAGTTTTTCTTACTGTATTTGCCCTCATCCATAAGTTTTTTAAGTCCTGCAAGGTCTTTTTCTACTTTATTTTCAAGATAAAATTCTTTCCAACTGTCATAGGTTGCATTTTCAAGATAACCGAACTTTTTACCTTTGACACTGTGCCATTGTAACATTCCGTCAACGACATCATTGGCAAATTTCTGTTTCTGAGACTTGCTTTTCAGTAAGAATGACGGGTCAAGAGCGTTTTTTCCATCAATAAAGCTCATACACATAACAGCTATTTCATCATCATTGTATGTAAAATAAACCTTTGGCATTTTAACACTTGTGTTTTTGCCTAAAATCTGTAACTGATTTGCTTCGGTAGTTTCCATTCCGCTGACATGATATGCTTTAAGAATGATTGTTTCACCGTCAGACTTTGTGCATCTATAAACTTTACCGAAACTGCCACCGCCGATAAATTTCATATCGGATATTTTGGTATTAAGTTTTTCTTCTGCAATTTTCGGTAATTTCCGGAGTAAAAATTTATCGTTTAGGTTCATTGTTGACACTCCTTATTCTTTCAAAAACTCTTTTATATGCGTTACGACTTTCGGGTAAAAATGACATCATCTGAAAACAGTGGAACATACCATCATATTTGAAAAGCTCAACATTAATGTTTTCTTTTTTCATTTTTGCAAAAACTCTGTCATTGTCACTTTCATCCATTTCTGCACCACCACAAACAAGTGTTACAGGCGGAAAATCATTGAACTCTGCAAAAACAGGTGATACATAAGGGCTTGTTCTGTCAATATTTTTTGCATAAGCAGAAATTCTGTGAAGATAATCCCAATTTTCCTCAATGGACTTGTTTTTCGCAATTCCGCCGAATGGGTCAAGGTAGGCGTTTTTAACCCTTGATTCACCACTTGATGTCATATCTGCCCATAATGAAAAGCAGACAATATGTGACGGTAATGGGTAGTTGTTATCCCTTAACCAAAGAGTCGTTGTAACAGCAAGATTTGCACCTGCACTGTCACCGATGAAAATTATGTTTTCAGGTTTTATTCCCTTATTTAAAAGTTCAAGATAAACATCTTTTGTGTCGTGAAGCTGTGCAGGATGTTCATATTGAGGAAAGACTCTGTAATCTACATTTATAACTGTTGCACCATCAAGAAGTTTACTGTATTTTTCAGCAATACGACGGTATGTGTCAATTAGTTTTACTTTAAAGCTTCCACCATGAATCATAAAGATTACTTTGTCTGTGTTGCAGTTTTTGTTTTTGAGAATTTCATAGTAGCAGTTATCACATTTTATGCGTGAAACGGTGAAATCTTTTGAGGGCCTGTAGTGAGATTTTATATTTTTTGTTTTTTTGCCTGCCGTATCTGACATATTAGCGTTGTTAATGAACGGTGAATGAAAAACAGCTCTTAAACAGGCACAAAAAACTCGTGATGTAACAGATTGCACTTATTTCACCTCATTTCACAGCAACTATAAATAAATTATAACATATATTTACTGTTAGTCAAAATAAAAAATTTATTGTTTTAGAGTAGAGCAATGAAACAGATTTGTAATCCCACCGGTAAAAAATCTTTACCTGATTTGTCAATTTATTTTACTTAACCGGTCAAAATATTTTACCTGACCGGTAAAAATTTTTTACCCAATAGTATAATAATATAAATAAAGAAGAAAAATATATATTTAGTAATCTTCAGTAAAAAATCTTTACTCGATATTTTGAAATGAATACGAAAAGGAAAAAGTCATTCTGAGTGAAACGAAGAATCTGTTCTGAGAAAGTGCCTTTTGAGATTCTTCGTCGCTCTGCTCCTCAGAATGATAATGCAGACATGGAAGCCTGCCAATACGCAATTATCCTCGTATTTTTATGGGAAATATGATAATAATACAATTGTTACTATAATTTTCATTTTCATTGTCAATCTTTTGTCAAAATAACTATTGAAAAATTTTCCATGTAATTGTATAATTACAAAGATAGGAATTTTTCCGTAAAATATGAAAGGAGTTTCATTTTATTATGATTAACTATTCACATGAAGTTGAAAAAATGTGCTGTGTTAAAAAAGGACCTCACCACGGTCCTGCTCCAATCCCTGAAGAGGGCAATTGGGTAAAGGCTTATGAAATCAAAGATATTTCAGGCTTTTCACACGGCATCGGTTGGTGTGCTCCTCAGCAGGGTACATGTAAGCTTACACTTAACATTAAAGAAGGTATCGTTGAAGAGGCTCTTGTTGAGACTCTCGGTTGTTCAGGTATGACTCACTCAGCTGCTATGGCTGCTGAAATCCTTCCTGGCAAAACTCTTCTTGAATGTCTTAACACAGACCTTGTTTGTGACGCTATCAACACAGCTATGAGAGAAATCTTCC
>CALCTT010000109.1 GCA_937906895.1 uncultured Clostridia bacterium
AGCTCCGCTATGTGTTTTAATCTTTGGCATAATAATATCCTCCTAATATAATATATGCGGTGAGTAAAGCCGAACCTAATACGGTTTTTGACGATATATTTCCGGCTGTACTTCACCAAAAATTTTGTAATACGACAGTATTTCGGCAATTTTTGGTTTTGTCCAACCAAAAATCTACTCGCCAAAAACTGCGTTGCACCATAAATGCTTGAATTTTAGATAAATTTTTGCTCTTGAAACCGCAGGTTTGCTAACGCAAATCCAGGATGAAAAAGTGAAAATTTGCTAAAATTCTGTATTTATGGCGTGTTAGGCTCAGCTTTGCTCGCCGCCCATTATTTCGCACCTTTTGGTGAAAGGAACATAAGCATCTGACGACCTTCAAGTTTTGCAGGTTTATCAACTGTGCCTAATTCCTCAACAGCAACAGCAAAACGCTCCATAATTCCGTTACCCAAATGTGCGTGAGCCATTTCACGACCTCTGAAACGGATTGAAACCTTTACCTTGTTACCGGATTTCAAGAACTTAAGTGCATGATTTACCTTTGTATCAAAGTCATGCGTATCAATGTTTACAGAAAGTCTGATTTCTTTTGTTTCAATCACCTTCTGATTCTTCTTAGCTTCTTTTTCTTTCTTTGCCTTGTCAAAACGATACTTGCCATAGTCCATAATTTTACAAACAGGTGGCTGTGCATTTGGTGCAATTTTTACAAGGTCAAGACTACGCTTTTCAGCTTCCTTCAAAGCATCTTTTGCAGACATAATACCAAGCTGTTCACCGTCATCGGTAATAACTCTGATTTCTTTGTCGCGAATTTCTTCATTGATTTGCAATTCTTTAGTACTGATAAATAAACACCTCTCCATGCCCTGTGGGCGAAATTAAAAATGCGGACAGAAATTCTGCCCGCACCATTACAAATCAAACTTTTTTAAAAGTATTGACCAGCCGACTCAAAGTCAGTCAGGTGAGAACACAATTACTGTTCTGCTTTATTTTGCTCTGTTATTATAACACAAATTTCCGTGATGTCAACAGTTTTTTATTAATTCTTTAACTAATTGGGAGTTTAACGGGGAAGTCGTAGTGGTTATGATACTATCTCGGCTCCCTTGAAAGGGGAGCTGTCGAGCGTTAGCGAGACTGAGGGGTCTGTTCCCATACCAACACACTAATTGAAAACTTTTACAAACCCCTCTGTCACCTTACGGTGACATCTCCCCTTTCAAGGGGAGACAAGAATTTAAATCTTCTCGTCAAATTATAATTTGACAACCGTATATTTATTATAGTAAAATATATACATTATATTGGATTGGAGTTTTTTTATGAGTTATGCAATTAAAAATCCTTACGAAAGTGTTATGCATCTTTTAGGTGATATGGAAAATCACTACAAAACAAATCTTCACACTCATTCCACATATAGCGATGCTAACGACACTATGACAGATATGATTAAAGGTTTTTATGATAACGATTTTGATATTGTTGCATTTGCTGAACACGGAATTTTAGGTAAACGCTGGAATGAAAAACCAACGCACATTCCTTTCTTTAATTTCCAGTATCTTTGGCACGGTAAACGCAGTTACCTTACAGAGGAGCAGTACAAAGCTATCAAAAACGGTACATACAAAACTGAAAATAACTTGAGAACAAAAAAACGTGGACTCGAAGATGTGCCAAATGCCATTGAATGTAATATGTTTACGGTTATGAAAAACCATGTGAACGGATATTTTACAGACAATGCTTATGAAGGTGTTCAGGGACTTGAATTCGACTATGAAATTCCAATGGGTCTTATTGAAAAAAGTGGCGGCATTTCACATATCAATCATCCGACAGACCTTTTGCAGGCAAAGAAAAATCCCGGATGTGCAAAAGAAGAAAAGAACATTCATTTCTTTGCAAATCTTTTGAAAAAATACCCTTCATGTATGGGTATTGAAGTTCTTAATATGTACGATATTCCAAATCGTAGTGACCGCATCCTCTGGGATGAGCTTTTAAAATTACTCACTCCTTACGGTCGCAAAGTTTTCGGTTTTTCAAACAGCGACGCACATCAGGTTGACCAGATTGACACAGCATTTATGGACTTTATTCTCCCTGAATACTCACTGGATACTCTCCGTAACGCTATGGAAACAGGCACATTCTTCTCAATTGCCCGTTATGCTAAAAATGAGTTAGGCGAAGACTTTGTAGGCCACGGTCCATGTCCTCGTGTTGTGGGAATTGAAGTTGATGACGATGCTGATACAATCACAATCAAGGGTATTAACTGCAAGGAAATCAACTGGATTGCTGACGGGGAAACAATTCAGACCGATACAATTGAAAAAGACGGAGAATTAGTTTCAAAAATCACACTTGGCGAGTACAAAGACAAGATTTCCTGCTATGTACGTGCACAGCTTAAAGGTACAGGTGGTATCTGTCTTACTCAGGCATTTGTCCTTGACGACGGTAATATGGAAAGCCTTAAGAAACCTATAATTGAAGAAAAACTTACACCTGAACAACAGAAAAAGAGAAAGTTCTACAGCAAAAAGCTTGGCGTTGTTTATGGTAAGATAACAAAGAGAATATAAATACAACCAATATGACAAAAAGCAATTTAATACAACGGAATATATTTTTGAGCAGATTTTTCGCAAGATTATCTTGATGAGGTGAAGCCGTATTTAGATACTGCGGAACGAAAGCACGGAAGTGTTGCAAAAAAATATGCCAAAAAAACTGTTGACAGTTGACAATTCGTGTTGTATAATACAAAATGTATCCCAATGTATAAGGGAGGGATTTTTAATGAGTCAGGTAAAAGTTAAAGAAAACGAGTCTTTGGAAAGTGCTCTCAGAAGATTTAAGAGACAGACTTCTCGTGACGGTGTCATTCAGGAAGTTAGAAAAAGAGAGCATTACGAAAAGCCTTCTGTAAAGAGAAAGAAGAAGTCTGAGGCTGCACGTAAGCGTAAGTTTAAATAATTTTCGCTTTGCGGAGCTATGTTTTAAAACGCAAGTGGGCATCCATTGACGGATTGCCCACTATTTTTTTAGTCAGGAGATTTTACTATGATTTCTGCTATGCCGAAATATCGCTACAAATCTGTTCTTGATATTTCAGTTGATGATTTACATAAAATGGGAGCAAAAGCAGTTGCCCTTGATATTGATAACACTATTTGCAACGACGGAAGAACAAACTGCATTGTCGGTCTTAAGGATTGGTTAAAGGCTGTTCAGGAAAATGGCATTAAGGTGATGATTATTTCCAATGCAATACCCCGACGACCAAAAATCGTTTCAAAAATGTTGAATCTTCCTTACCTTGCCAATGCAAAAAAACCGAAACCCCATACACTTATAAAAGGTGCTGAAATGCTTGGTGTCAAAATCAGCGAATTTGCTATGGTTGGTGACCAGATTTTCGCCGATGTTATGGCTGCAAACAACTGTGGTGCTATTCCCATTCTTGTTGACGCACTCCCCGGCAAAACACGATTCCCTATTTTTTATGCAACTCGTCGCAGAAAGGCTGCTCCTATTATTGCTGAATTTGAAAAATTACACGGATATGGTTACTATGATTAAACAATTACAAAAGTCATTAAATGATAGAGGCTTGGGATATTCCGCATTGATTATATCCCCTGAAAACAGAAAATATTTTACAGGATTTGACTCCTCTGACGGATTTTTGCTTGTATCCTCTGACCGTGCAGTATTTATTACTGACGGAAGATATATTGAGGCTGCCGAAAAACAGATTTCAAATTGCGAGGTTTTGCTTTTAGGTAAAACTTACCCTCAGATTGCAGAAATCCTTGGTGAAATGAGCTGTAAGCATCTTCTTGTTGAATCTTCAAGAATGACTGTTTCCACATATAATTCACTTAAAGGTGTTCTTAAAAACACAAGCATCTCAACAGACTCAACTCTTGATTCAATTATAAATGAGCTTCGTTCTGTTAAGTCTGAAAATGAAGTTGAAAGCATTGTAAAAGCACAAAGAATTGCCGAAAACGCTTTTGAGCATATTCTCAGATTTATTAAAGTCGGAGTTACTGAAAAGGAAATCGCTCTTGAGCTTGATTTCTTTATGCTCCGCAACGGTGGCGAAGGTCTTTCCTTTGAAACTATTGCTGTAAGTGGCAAAAACTCTTCAATGCCTCATGGTGTTCCATGTGATAAAAAGATTGAAAACGGTGATTTTATCACAATGGACTTTGGCACAATTATAAATGGTTATCACAGCGATATGACAAGAACTGTTGCTGTAGGTTTTGCAACTGACGAAATGAAAAACGTTTATAATACAGTTCTTAAAGCACAGCAAAATTGCCTTGATAATATCAAAGCAGGTGTTTCCTGCAAAAATGGTGATATGTTTGCAAGAAGTGTTATTAATGACGAGGGTTATGGAAAACATTTCACTCATTCAACAGGTCACGGTGTAGGCGTGGAAATTCACGAATACCCTAACTTGTCACCTGCTTCTGACAGTATTCTTCAGGTTGACAACATTGTAACTGTTGAGCCCGGCATATATATCCCTGAAAAATTCGGTGTCAGAATTGAGGATATGGCGCTTATAATCGAAAACGGTTGTCGCAATCTTACGAACGCACCAAAAGAATTAATTATCTTATAAGAAGTGCAGTTATAATTGCACCAACTCCTGCCGAGGCTGTCATTTCTGCAAAAATCAGCACTCGGCTTTTTATTTTCTGCTTACGGGTTTTGGGCACTGATGCAAAATTTAATACGCTGGACACCGCTTCTGTCTTCAATTTTCCTTCATTTTCACGGCTGTATTCAGGCTTTACAAAAAATAACGCTTTTTCAAAATAAGCACAGCCTGTTTCGTGAATTTCAAGCACCTGACGATTGACACCTTTAACCATAATTTTATCCTCACAAATATTCATAAATATAGTGAACATATTTTTGGTTTTTTAGTTGGTTTTATTCTACCCCTTGTGCATATTTTTTACGGAAAAATTTGTCAATATGGGATTTTCACCAAAAATTATTTTGCCAAAAATTATACAAATAGTATAAATAACTTTTCAACTAAATTGTTGAAAACTCTGTTGAAAATGTTAAAAACTTGCCCTAAAATCATTGATTTATCAAGATTTTTCCCACTTTTCGACAGTTGTAGAAAAGTATTGTTAAAATATTATCAAATACAATTTGTTTTAAAACCTTGACAAATTATACAGTTTGGAACATACCTATCTTAATTTCTGTCTAAAACTTTTGTGCAATTTGTCATTAGTATTTTTACATAAAAATTATATAAATTTTTAGTTATTTTGCAAAGGATTTTTATTATGAAAAATTGTTACAAAATTGCTTGTCCTTCTAACTTTAATTTAGGACTCTGTCTTGACTGCGGTCAGGCTTTTCGGTGGACTTTTAATAATAATATGTGGCAAGGCGTTGCCTATGGAAAATATTTGGAAATTCAGCAAACTGAAAACGAGCTTATATTCCACAACTGCACAGAGGAAGATTATAACCTGATATGGAAAAACTACTTCGATTTTGACCTTGATTACGAAAAAATACTGTCATCTTATGATGACGAACATCTGATAACCGCTGTCAAAGAATACAACGGTATCCGTATTCTTCGTCAGGAACCCTGGGAAGCACTCTGTTCATTCATCATTTCACAAAATAACAATATTCCAAGAATCAAGGGCATCATCGAAAGACTCTGTGACACATTCGGTGATGGTGAAGAAGGTAAAAAGAGTTTTCCGTCTGCCGATAAGTTATCAGAACTTACTGTTGACGATTTAGCACCATTACGAGCAGGATTCAGGGCAAAATATATTATTGATGCAGCACAAAAAGTAGCAAATGGAGAAGTTGACTTTAATAAAATAGAAGAAAATCCTATTGAATTCGGCAGAGAAGAACTGCAAAAAATCAAAGGTGTCGGTGCAAAAGTTGCTGAATGTACTCTCCTTTACGGATTTCATAAAATTGAGGCATTTCCTGTTGATGTATGGGTAAAACGAATTATGGCAGAAATGTACCCGAACGGTCTTCCCGAATGTACAAAAGGTACAGAAGGAATTGCTCAACAATACCTTTTTCATTGGAGAAGAATGCAGGATAGATAATTTCTATCTATTTAATTGACAACTTGTTGATTATATGCTATTATACATACACTTTATATAGGTTATATCTCGTCTTTTGACGAGTGAAAAAGGAACCCCATCGGTTTATCCGGTGGGGTTTTGGGTTTTTATTGAGTTTTTTCTTTACGCTTTAGATGATTTTTAACTCATTGAAACGCCACTCAACTTGGCCGCCTCACAAACAGCCTCTGCAACTGTTTTTCCTACTCTTTCATCAAATGCTTTTGGCAAAATATACTCCTCATTAAGCTCATCATCAGCCACAAGAGAAGCAATTGCCTTTGCCGCTGCAATCTTCATTTCTTCATTGATATCACTTGCTCTGCAATCAAGTGCACCACGAAAAATTCCCGGAAATGCAAGGACATTATTAATCTGATTCGGATAATCACTTCTACCTGTGCCGACAACTCTCGCACCGGCATTTTTTGCTTTATCAGGCATAATTTCAGGAACAGGATTTGCCATAGGGAATACAATCGCATCAGAAGCCATTGTATTAATCATTTCTTCCGATACAATATTTGGTGCGGAAACACCAATAAATATATCTGCACCAACCAAAGCGTCTTTAAGAGTACCTTTAAGATTATTTTTGTTAGTGATTTCAGCCATTTCCTTTTGTGCAGGGTTCATCCAGTCTTCACCGACTGCAAGAACACCATTTTTATCACACATTATGATATTCCCTGCACCCATTTTATGTATAAGCTTTGCAATAGCAATACCTGCTGCACCTGCACCGCTGAAAACAACAGTACACTCATCTAATTTTTTACCTACAACACGAAGCGCATTTGTCACGGCAGCACCAACAACAACTGCTGTACCGTGCTGGTCATCGTGGAAAATCGGAATATCGCATTTTTCCTTTAATTTTCTTTCTATCTCGAAGCATCTCGGAGCAGCGATATCTTCAAGATTTATTCCGCCAAAGCTTCCTGACAAGAGTGAAATGCAGTTTACGATTTCATCAACATCTTTACTTTTTATGCAAAGAGGAATAGCATCAACTCCGCCAAACTCCTTAAAAAGAACACATTTACCCTCCATAACAGGCATTCCTGCTTCAGGACCGATATCACCAAGTCCCAAAACAGCAGTTCCGTCTGTTACAACTGCAACAGTATTCCAACGTCGAGTCAACTCATAGGATTTGTTTATATCTTTCTGAATTTCAAGACAAGGCTGTGCGACTCCGGGAGTATAAGCCAATGATAATGATTCCTTGTCACACGCTTTTGCTCTTGTTTTAATTTCAATTTTACCTTGCCATTCATAATGTAATTTCAGGCTTTCTTTTGCGTAGTCCATTATTTTCGCCTCTTATTTAACATATTTACGGCGGGAGCAAGCCCCCGCCCTACTTTTATTACTGTCGTTCAAAATATTCATCATCAGCAATAAAATATGTACGGATGTACCCATCAGATGCAATAAAAACAATCTCACCTGTTGTTGGAAGATAATAAACTATATCGTTATCATCCTCATCCGTTTCATATTTTTTCAATGCTTTTGGATTATTTATCACTTCGTTTGCCCTGATTAAGTATTCCTCTGCCGAATCACAATCTGTTTCCTCTCCGTGTTCGAGAAAATGCTCACGCATCTTATCTCCATCACGAAAAAAATATTTTATTATCATTAATGTTCAACCCAATCTCTTGAGCGTTCAACAGCACGAAGCCATCCACGATATCTCTTTTCACGCTTTTCCAAATCCATTTTTGGCTCAAACACTTTATCAACTTGACGGATTTTTTCAATTTCTTCAATATCTTTCCAGAATCCTACTGCAAGACCTGAAAGATATGCAGCACCAATTGCTGTTGTTTCAACCATCTTTGGTCTGTTTACATTCGTTCTAATCATATCAGCCTGAATCTGCATCATAATATCGCTTACGGATGCACCACCGTCAACACGAAGTTCGGCAAGTTCTATATCGGAATCCTGCTTCATAGCCTCAAGCAAATCTGTCATCTGATATGCTATTGCCTCAAGAACACTACGGCAAATATGAGCAGCAGTAGCACCACGAGTAAGACCTACGATAGTACCACGAGCATACATATCCCAATATGGTGCACCAAGACCTGTAAATGCAGGAACAAAATATACACCATTTGAATTAGGAACACTTTCTGCAAGTTCATCGCAACGACGAGCAGACGGAATAAGTTGTAAATCATCACGAAGCCACTTGATTACTGAACCTGCATTGAAAGCTGAGCCCTCAATAGCATAAGTAACCTTGTCACCTAATCCCCATGCAACACCTGTAACGAGATTATTTTTTGATTCAACACGCTTGTCGCCTGTATTCATAAGTAAGAAACAGCCTGTACCGTAAGTATTCTTTGCCTGACCTTGGCTAAAGCAACCTTGACCAAAAAGTGCCGCAGGCTGGTCGCCGATTGCACCTGAAATAGGCACACCTGCAAGCTCTTCAATACCCATAACACTCTTTGCAACAGTTCCGTAAACCTTGCTTGATGGCTCACACTTCGGAAGCATTGTCATAGGAACACCGAGTTTTTCGCAAAGATACTCGTCCCAACAAAGCTTATCAACATCAAAAAGCATTGTTCGTGATGCGTTTGAATAGTCAGTAATATGTACAGCACCACCTGTAAGGTTCCAGATAAGCCAAGTTTCAACAGTACCGAAAAGAAGCTGACCTTTCTCAGCAAGTTCTCTTGCACCGTCAACATTATCAAGAATCCACTTGATTTTTGTGCCTGAGAAATATGCATCAACAACAAGACCTGTATGGTCCTTTATGTACTGTGTCAGCTGTTCATCTGCCTTAATTTTTTCACACATATCAGCAGTTCTTCTGCATTGCCATACAATTGCATTATAAATGGGTTTTCCTGTTGATTTATCCCAAACAATTGTTGTTTCACGCTGATTTGTAATACCGATTGAAGCAATATCCTCTGCAGTTGCCTTGCTTTCAGCCATAACTTCCATAACAGATTGCAACTGTGAGAAAAGAATTTCCATAGGATTATGTTCAACCCAACCTGTGTGCGGATAAATCTGACTGAATTCGTGCTGTGCTTTATAGCAGATATTTCCTTGCTTATCAAAAAGAATTGCACGGGAGCTTGTTGTTCCCTGGTCTAATGCTAATACATATTTTTTCATTGTATAACACCTCAATATTTTTAATTTTAATTATTCCCCAAATTTATTTTTCGTTAATAGTTGCCTTGATTCTTTCTGCTTCTTTCTTTGCCTTTGCGTCATCAATAAGATTGTGAAGTCCCTGCCAATGGAACACTCTGCGTTTAAACCAAAGTGAAGAAGCGTGTTTATACACAAATGACGGGCAAGCCTTTTCAAGTGGTGCGTATCCCACATTATATACATCAAGGACTTTACAATAATCACTTGCTTTGTGCATAAATGTTGTAAATGAAGAATATCCCTTTTCTGCCCAGGCATTTTCAGCCATGGCACCTAATCGAGGAAACGTAAGAAATTCCAGTCGTTTCATATCAGGAACATACTCTGTCCACATCTGTGCCTCAATTCCAAGAGTGTCATTATCATCGTCTGTCAGTGCGCCGTCATCATCGCAAACCTGCTTCAATGTGTTCCAGCCATAAGGAAAATCGAAATAATATGGATAACAGGATGTATTAATCATCTTACGACCACGTTTTAATTCATCCTTAACTAATTCCTTGTCGTCACCCATACCACAGACATCCCAAGCAATATCTGCACTCAATATATCTGCATTTTCATTTTTATCATAATTCCACATTATAGATGAATATCCTTTTGACTTGAGATATTCATTAACCTTGTTCATAAACAACATTTGCAGTTCATTTTCATTAGAAAGCCCGTTATCTTTCATCGCCTTCTGACAATAAGGACAGTTTTTCCAACGCATCTTAACTGCCTCATCACCGCCAATGTGGATGACTTTATCAGGGAAAAGTTCAATTAATTCATCAAGAACATCATATACAAACTTATATGTTGTTTCTTTACCTGCACAGAGAATATCATGCTTTACTCCCCAGTGGGTTGCAACGTCAAGTTTTCTGTTAAGACAGGAAAGTTCAGGATAACAGGATATTGCAGCCACGCTATGTCCGGGAATATCGAACTCAGGAATAACCTTTATTTTTCTGTTGTGACAATATTTTACAATTTCCCGAACATCATCTTGTGTATAATATCCACCATGAGGCTTATGGTTGAAATTAGTATGACTTCGTTCTGAACCTTTTTCGGTTAAAAGAGGATATTTCTTAATTTCAATTCTCCAGCCCTGGTCTTCTGTCAAATGCCAGTGCAACACATTCAATTTATGAAGTGCCATCAGGTCGATAATTTTCTTTACTTCATCAACCGTATAAAAATATCTTCCGCAATCAAGCATAAATCCACGATATGAAAAACGAGGGTAATCCTCAATTTCAGTATAAGGAATCTTGCCGTTTGTCTGCAACAACATCTGTTTTAATGTCTGCAATCCGTAAAACAAGCCTGTTTCAGTTTTTGCATTTATGAAAACTCGTCGGTTTTCACACTTTATGGTGTAACCTTCATTATGCTCAACAGACTCATCAATTTTTAGAATAATCGACCTTTCTTCACCGGTATCCTCATGAACATATACCTTTTTGTTAAGAGTTCTTCTCACAAAAGAAATAAACTCATCCACAAAAGGAAAAGGTGAAATTGTAGTACCCGCATGAAGAGTAAAGCCTTTTTTATCCTGATTTATAAGTATGCTTACAGGTTGAGGAATAATGTTAAACATTCCTGACACCTCCATTTTATGCAATATAAATTCATACAAATTTATTCTAACACAAAATATCTTTAATCACAATAAAAATAGTATATATTTTTCTCTTGAAATTATGAAATATATATAGTATAATAATGTGACACGAATGAGATGCCTTAATTCAGTCGTGTGCCGTGTGGGTCCTGTGCGGCGAGGCGCCGTGAACCATGTCAGGCGGGGAACCGAGCAGCATTAAGCGGTTTGCATCGGGCGCCACAGTCTGCCTGCACGACACATGACTGAGTTAAGGCATTTTTTAGTAGGTGTTTACTGAAGAGGATTACAGCACATTTTTCAACGGATATTTTTCCGCCATAGCTCGTCGCCAAATGCACTTCCACCCTCGTCAGCAAACACAAAAATTCCTCATTTTAGTTGAGTTTATAAAGGAGGCGTTAATATGTATCGTGCATTTTACCGTAAATACCGACCGTCAACATTTACTGATGTTGTAGGACAGGAACACATTACAAAGACACTTGAAAATGCAGTTAAAACAGGTAAAACAAGTCATGCATATCTTTTTACAGGTTCTCGTGGAACAGGTAAAACCTCCTGTGCAAAAATCCTTGCTAAAGCAGTAAACTGCATTAATTCTCACGACGGAAATCCTTGTAACGAATGTGAAATCTGTAAAGGAATCGACTCAGGTGCTATTCTCGATATAATCGAAATCGACGCTGCATCAAACAATGGTGTTGACAACATCCGTGATTTGCGTGAAGAAGCAAACTTTACTCCTGCAAATGCTAAATTCAGAGTTTACATTATCGACGAGGTTCACATGCTGTCAATCGGTGCTTTCAATGCACTTCTAAAAACTCTCGAAGAACCTCCTGCACACGTGATTTTCATTTTGGCAACTACCGAAGTTCATAAGTTGCCTTCAACAATTCTTTCTCGTTGTCAGCGTTTTGATTTTAAACGAATTCCGCCTGAAGCAATTGCAGAAAGACTTAAGGAAGTTGCAGTCAAGGAAAATCTTCAGATTTCTGATGATGGTGCTATGCTCATAGCCCGAATTGCAGACGGTGCTATGCGTGACGCCTTATCACTTCTCGACCGTTGTTCTTCACACGAAGGACTTATAGACTCTGCTGCCGTTGCAAGCAGTACAGGTCTTGCGGGTCGTGAATATATCTTTGAACTCTGCGATTGTATTCTTGAAAAGGATGCTGCAAAAGCATTAGAAGTCGTTAATAAGCTTTATAACGACTCCTGCGATATAGAAAGACTTATTACTGAGCTTACAAGTCATTTTAGAAATCTTATGGTTTCAAAGGCTGTTAAGAATTTTCAGGATATGATTATCTGCTCTCAGGGTGAAATAGAAATCATCCGTCAGCAGAGTGCAAAAACCACACTTGCAACTATTATGTCTTGTATAGATATTCTTACTGCATCTGCATCAACAATGAAACAAGGTGCTAACAGAAGAACAAGCGCTGAGCTTTGTATTATAAGACTTTGCACACCAAGTCTTGACGGTGATTTAAATGCAATTCTCCGAAGACTCAGTGAACTTGAAAGTGCAGTTGCATCAGGCAAAATCACAGTTAAGGCAGAAACACCTGCTCCTGAAAAAGGTGCCGAAGCAAAGGTTGAGAAGACGGTTGACCCCGTAAAAACTCCTGAACCTGTAAAAGAACCTGAAGAAGATGAAATTCCTCTTCCGGAACCACCACCTGCACCAAAGGAAGAACAGGTCGCACCACAGAATATGGGAACTGTTCCATTCGATAACTGGCCTGAAGTCCTTGATACACTTTATGCAAAAGATAAGAGCCTTATCGCAATGCTTACAGGCTCATCAGCTTTTATCCATCAGGGCAAATACTTACTTATTAAAGGCTCACCTGTGTTGGAAATGTATCTTAAAACAGGTGATTATTCAAAAACAATAAAAGAAGCCGTTACTCAGATAACTGGCAAAACATATACTCTTGCTGTTTATAATAACAAGCAGGAACAAGCACCAAAAAATCCCCTTTCTGACCTTGTGTCAAAAGCTAAAAATCTTGGTGTGAAAATTGAGGAGGAATAAAATATGAAAGCAAGAATACCAAATCAGGGCGGTCAGGCAAACATGATGAAACGCATTCAGCAGATGCAGGAGGAAATGACTCGTGTTCAGCAGGAATGTGAAGAAGCAGAATACAACGCTTCTGCAGGTGGAGGAGCAATTGATGTTACAGTAAACGGTAAGCATCAGCTCGTATCTGTTAAAATTCAGCCTGATGTTGTTGACCCTGAAGATGTTGAAATGCTTGAAGATTTGCTCGTTGCAGCAGTAAACGAAGCTATGAGAAAAGCTGACGAAACAGCTGAAAGAGAATTGGGGAAATTCACAAGCGGAATGAATATTCCAGGACTTGGTTTTTAATTTTCACTTTAAATTTGGAGTATATTTATGGCAATCGTATCTCTTGAAAAATTGATTGAAGAATTTCGCAAAATGCCCTCTGTCGGTGTAAAATCGGCGGAGCGTATGGCATACTATATTCTCGGTCTTGACGACGAAGGTACAAAAAATCTTGTTGATGCCATAAATAATGCACATACTAATATACACACCTGTTCAGTTTGCTGTAACCATACTGAAGGTGAAAAATGCAACATCTGTGACAATCCAAATCGTGACAAATCCGTCATTTGTGTTGTTGAAAATCCGAGAGATGTTACAGCATTTGAGCGTACTCACGAGTATAAAGGCACTTACCACGTTTTGCACGGTGTCATCTCCCCTATGAACAGCATAGGTCCTGATAATATCCGTATTAAGGAATTGATTCAGCGTTTATCCGATGATTCTGTTAATGAGGTTATTATGGCAACAAATCCTACTACCGAAGGCGAAGCAACAGCAATGTACATCGCAAGACTTTTAAAACCAATGGGAATTAAAGTCAGTCGATTGGCTTACGGCATCCCTGTCGGTAGTGACCTTGAATATGCAGACGAGGTAACACTTTCCAGAGCACTCCAAGGCAGAAGTTTGTTATAATATTTATGTTATTCAGAACGAAGTGAAGAATCTCTTTGCATCTATCAGTAGAGCGGGGTCTCTTGGCTCCCCTTAAAGGGGAGCCGTCAACGAAGTTGACTGAGGGGTTTCTGCAGTTAAACACCTAAAAAGGAGGAAAAATCATGGCAGAGAAAAAAGAAAACCCTACAATTGCACAAAACAAAAAAGCTCTCCATGATTATTTCGTCATAGAGAGTTACGAAGCAGGCATTGAACTTGTCGGCACAGAGGTAAAATCACTCCGACAAGGCAAATGCAACCTTAAGGATGCTTGGTGCAGTATCGTCGAAGGCGAACTTTTCGTCAACGGTATGCACATAAGTCCTTATGACCACGGAAATATTTTCAATCGTGACCCTATGCGAGTACGCAAGCTCCTGATGCATAAAAAGGAAATTATGCGGTTGCTTGGCACAACAAAGCAAGACGGTCTCACTTTAATTCCGTTATCAATCTATTTCAAAAAAGGACGTGCTAAGGTTCAAGTCGGGCTTTGTAAAGGCAAAAAGCTTTACGATAAACGTGATGTCGCTGCCAAAAAAGAAGCCCAACGTAATATCGAACGCACTATGAAAGAAAGATTAAGATAAATATCGCTACCTCTTCACTTTACATTCTTCACTCTTCACTTGAGCGAAGCGAAATATTCGGGGATGAAAGGATTTCGACGGGGATTTTGAACTGCGATAAGCGAGCAGTGGAGTCTGCCCACTATAAAACGGACGGTTTATCAAAAATAAACGACAAAAACGAAAAAGTACTTCTTGCTGCTTAATTAGCGGCGAGCATTCCCCCGAGAGAACTGCGGCTCGGTACGGAGTGTCATTTAGCAGTAAATGTGAACGGATAATCGTCTTGTAGTCCGTCACACATAACAAGACTACCGAAAGGAATGCCTGTTTGTCGGCTGTCCCGTAGGGAATCCCAATAGATAAACTACGCTCGTAGAAAGTTTCAGGAATAGATTTTCGGACGCGGGTTCGACTCCCGCCATCTCCACCAAACGAAAGTCAGACGAACACCTATTATTTCTTCACAGGCGGCTTCGCCGTAAGAGTGGAAATCTGACAAAAGAGAAAACCGCTATCTTAGATTAAGTTCTAAGGTGGCGGTTTTTGTTGTTTTCAATTGTTAAAAAGCTAACCTAAACTCTTCAATCTTCTTAAGAATTAGTCTCGCCGGATCTTCACCATCTTTTTTTATCAATATCATTTGCTCTATATCTGTATCATTCAAAACCACAATCATTTTCTGTTGATATATCCACATATCACGCAAAGCGTTCTCAGAAGAGCTGTTAGTTCCTTTCCTTGCAATGATAATGCCGAACAAGCCGGTGCCATCTTTTTTAAGATAATTTGCTATTTGTAATACATCATTCTTGGATATGTATTTCCCTGAGTTTTTAGCATCTACGACTACATAATCAGCACCATATCGATCTCTCAAAAACTCCCAAATATCATTTTCTTTAGAGTAGTTCGAAAGAATAAAATCTCTTCTATTCTTTTTTGTTCTATCATTGCTTTGAGGTATCGGTGAATTTAATGGCGGACAAAACAAAAATTCCAATATATTGCCAACTAAATCCTGATAATCTACCCAATTCTGCCATCCCGAAAGGCAGTTATTAAGCTTGTTGATGAGAATTTGATACTCATCCGATTTATTAACTATATTGTATGATAAATCGAAAAACGCTCTAAAAGAGGATGGTTTCACCTGAAGTATCTGTTCTCGAAACTCGGTAGCAAGAAAAGCTTTGTCCCATAATTCAATGCCGTTTTGTTCGATTAATTTTTCATATTTTTGCGGCAATTCACTCGGAGTAATGAATATAGCAGTTGCTGATGGGAGCAAGTCTTTATATTCAAGCAGTTGCTTTATAGTCCTTTGAATTTGTGTTTCAGTAAAGGATGGGAAAATAGATACTTCAGCGATATATATTATTTTTTGTTTCTCATTTTGTACTTCGAATACAATATCAGCATCAATTACTTTATCGCCAATTTTAATATGGCTTGAAACGTTGGTGTATTTGTCGCTTGCTTCCAATAGCTTTTTTATGTATTCTTCAAACTTATATCCAAGAAAAGGTCTATTTCCTTTAACGATATTACAGTGACCGCAAAGAACTTGTAAGTTATCAATTTCATCAGTTCCACCCATAGATACTGGATATATATGATCGATTACACAATTAGCAGGTTCTAAAATACCACCACAAATCGGGCATTGATTACCATTGGCTTTAATCCATTCATTTATAATATCTTCTCTTTTATTTCGCCTTTTCTTTTTTCTATCTATATTCTCAAAATCCATATTACTACTCCTTAACGGATCCCTTTTTTTATATTATACCATAAAACTCTACTTTTTACAATCCACACATTCGACAAAACATAGACCTCCTTGTAAAATGGTATTACCAAATACAAGGGGGTCATTTTTATGTTCAATAAGAAAACTAAACTGAAGCTCACGGACTTTGAGTGTAACCTGTTAATCAACGGAATGAATGAGTTCCGAAATATGCTTCTCTCGGACGATATTCCCACAAAAGATGTTGACGGACTGTTACTGAAAATTATTGAGAAGAGTGAAAAATAAGGAGGATGTTATTATGTCAAACAAAATTCAATATCGTCGTGTTGGTGACTATTTTATTCCTAACCTTATTTTACCACCGGAAGGAACAAATGTTACCCTCGGCAAATGGGGTATGATGCACAAGGATTATCTTGAAAAGCATAAGAAGGCACTTTTTAGCACACTTCTTATTCAAGGCAAGCTGTATCAGCACTGTGCTGAGGTGGAAAATCAGGCTCGTGATATGTTTGATACTCTTATAGAACAGATGAAAAATGCTGAAGGAGTAACAGAGCAACTCAAAGCTGAAAATCAGATGTCGTGGGTGCAGAAGATGAGCAATATTGAAGCAAGGGCAAGAGAAATTGTAAATAAAGAACTGATATATGTATGAATTTTTAAGGTGTATCTTCGGGTACACCTTTTTTCTAACTATCCTAACAGTTGTGTAAAACTCTCCATTTGATACATTGAAAGCAGTTGAAAATATGATATAATATTTTCAACAAAGGAGGTTATGAGATGTTAATCGGTGATAAAATCCGTTCTTTACGAAAGAACAAGAATATTACACAGTCACAGTTGGCCGATGCCTTGTCTGTTTCTTCTCAATCAGTAAGCAAATGGGAAAATCATTTATCTGTGCCGGATATTTCAACATTACCTGTAATAGCAAGATATTTTGGTATCACAATGGATGAGTTGTTCAATTACCGTCTTGATGCCTTAAATTACAAGGAAAGATTTATTCGTTTTATGGTGAATAACGGAATGTTGAGATTTGGCGAATTTACATTGAAAAGTGGCAGAAAATCGCCATATTTAATTCATAGCGGATATAATCTTACGGGTAGTCAGATATCAAAGCTTGGAGAATTTTATGCTGAATGTATCAAAGAACATAATATAGACAGTAACTGCCTTGTAGGAATAGGTAATCGTGAAATACCTCTTGTAATTGCAACAAGTATGACTTTATTTAATAAGTACGGTATAGATACATCGCATTGTGTAGATTTTAATATTGAAAATGACGCTTTTGAATCCAAAAATATAACACTCATTACAGATGCATTCACATCAGGTAAAACTTTGCGTTCATCTCTTGATAATATAAAATCACAGATAGGCAAATATCCGTCTGATATTGTTGTTTGTGTTGATAGAATGGAACAAGATGAACACTCAACATTTTCTGCTAAACACGAAATTGAAAAACAGTATGGAGTTATAATTCATCCTATTGTTAGTCTTGATGATATAATCAAGGCAGTTGATAATTGTGTTATTTCTGCAGGTGGCTATGCCGAAAATCTCAATGAGTACAGAGATTGTTACAAGGGGTTATAAGTTATGAGTATTGTTGATAAACTAATTGAAAAAACGATAGAAACAAAAAATCCAACAGTGGTCGGTCTTGACCCTGACATCAGTAAAATGCCTGCTTGTTATAAAGAAAATAGCGATAACACAAATCCCTTGGTTGCTGTTACAGATGTAATATATAAGTTTAACTGTGACATAATTGATACAGTCTCAGAACTTGTACCTGCTGTAAAACCACAAATGGCTTTCTATGAAAAATACGGTTCTTATGGTGTTGCAGCATTTGAAAAAACTGTTGCTTATGCAAAATCAAAAGGGCTTGTTGTAATTGAAGACGCAAAGCGAAATGACATAGGAAATACGGCAAAAGCCTATGCAGATGGTCACCTTGGTGTTGTTGAAACTCTTGAGGGTTCATATACATCAGCATTTGATGTTGATTTCTTGACAGTAACACCGTTTTTAGGTAGTGAGAGTCTTAATCCGTTTATTGATGTTTGCAAGAAAAACAATAAAGGTATTTTTGTATTAGTCAAAACATCAAATATAAGTTCAGGTGAAATACAGGATGTTATCACTAAAGATGGCATTAGCATTAGTCAAAGTTTAGCAATGTATGTTGCAAAACAATCAGAAGCTGTTGACGGAAAATATGGCTATTCTTCTATCGGCGCAGTTGTGGGTGCTACTTATCCCGAAGAAGCAGTAACACTCAGAGAAATGATGCCGAAGAGTTATTTCCTTGTCCCCGGTTATGGTGTGCAAGGTGGTGGCGCAAAAGATATATTACCTTGCTTTAACCCTGATGGACTTGGTGCAATTATAAATTCATCAAGAGGAATTTTATATACACATATGAGTGATGAAGAAAGGATTTCTTGTACAAAGGAAGAATATCTGAATAGCGTAAGAAATTCAGTTATTGAAATGCAGAGAGATATATATAATACACTTAAAATAAATTATCCTAAAATGGTTTATTGATTAGGCACTTGCTAATGTTATATAAATTAATGTAAAAGAACCACTACACTTGTGGTTCTTTTTAATATTGTAATTATATAAATAAGTTAGAGTAGAAAGATGGTATTAAACCAAAAAATAAGCGTTTTTGTAGAAAATTGACACATTTTTGAACAACGTATTGAGATTGTTTTTATATAAAATATAATTAAAATAATCACAGAGGTGCAATTCTTTTGAATGGAGAAAAAACTATGGGAAGTATTGATATTATTGGAATAGGAGCAATAAACCTAGATTTAATCTTTTCTAGCAAAAAATCCGACATAAGAGATAAAAAAGCGTCGTTTGACAACGGGGAAGAATCTTTTGTTAAAAAACATGTTTTTGATGAGAGGGAAATAAATACAAAAAGTTATTCTGAATTCCTACAAGCACAAGTAGGTGGCTCTGCTTTGCTTGCTGTCAGAACTGTTAAAAGTATGTGCTCTCAGTTAACAACAGCATATGTAGGAGTCTATGGTAACATCCCTCCAAGCATAAAAAAAACAGATCTACCACAAACTCCAGAGGAACTTAAAGAGACATTAGACAGTTTTATAGATGATGACTCCTGGTTGTTTTTTGATGAAAAACAAGATACTGGATGTGCATTGGTTAAAATGCATAAAAACCAAAGACAGTTCATAAACATTTTACCTGGAGCAAATAATAGCTTGTATTCAAATATTACAGAAAAAGGGGTAGAGAGTTTTATTGCTTTTCTAGCATCTGCAAAGTGGATACATATGACTTCTCTTAAAGATGTTTTTCAATTCAAACAAATTGCCAATTGTGTTAAAGAAGCAAAAGCAAAAAATCCTTCTTTAACCGTAAGCATAGATCCAGGGTATGATTACACAAAAAATCATTGGAAAACCTTAAAAGAAATTCTGCCAATTGCAGATTTCGTTTTTTTAAGCAGGTCAGAATTAGCTAATATTAGTCTTAATCAAGGTTTATCAATGAGAGTAAAAGCACTTGACCTTGGAACAGAATTGATAAACATAAAAGCTAATCCACAAATCATAATAGTAAAAAATACATCTAAAACCATTTTGCTAAGTTTAATCGACAACACACCTTATAAAAGAACTTATTATCATAAAAAGTTAGCCTATACCAAAGTGTTAAATGATACGGGGGCTGGAGATGCTTTCGCAGGAGGTTTTATTGTTGGAAAATTGTCTCCAATGATTTTGTCTCATCAGCCAGCTCCGATAGAACTAGCTGCAATAGCTGCTCGTGAAAGACTAAAATCAATAGGCTGGCCGACAGAACTAAAAAAAAGAACTTTCGAATACTTTTCTTCTAACATGAGGAATGAAAAAATTAATGAAAAACAATTCTTAAAAATCAGACTTGATTTCTTGAAACACCCCATTATTGATTTCATGTTAGGATTAATTGTTGGAATTATATCAAATATCATATACAACAAGTATTTCTTATAATATTTAATTTGAACTGAAAAAACTGCAAAATCTTTTACCTAAAATAACTTTTGTTTATATACTATATTTTGTGTTATCTGTATTTATATAGAATTTATAATACAGAAGAATACAAGTACCCCGTCAAACCTGTATCTTCAGGTCTGACGGGTATTTCTTTATTGTAACTTCTTCACAAGTAATATTTTATACAATTATACACTTCGACAAATTTTGATAAAATCCATAAAATTAGTGTTACTTTTCCCGATTAACAGAACTCTATAAATATAAGACAAATTTTATTTAATCAAGGAAAAGTAATTATGGAAGTAAAAGAAATCGAACAAACCAAAACAAGTGGAGAGGTAGAAGAAATTCTTAAGAGAAATGAATTGCCGCATATCCCAATAACTTACTACAATCACGACGGATTTTTTATTCCTATTGGCGATACAAATGAAAAACAAGTCTGTTCGGGAATAAGTGTAACTAAGTACAATAAAGATTGCTGTAGGGTATATCCGCATGAAATACTATACATTGCTATTGAAGACCGAAAATCTGTTCTGTATTTAACTAACGGAAGAGTTGAAACAAATTATCATCTTGATTATTGGGAGAACATTCTTGATGCAAACAACTTCGCCAAACCCCACGCCAGTTATATTGTTAATTTGAATTATGTTGTTGAGGTAACAAAGAATTCTGTTAAAGTAAAACACAAGGATGTAGAGCACTCTGTTTATACTTCATCAAGAAAAATCGGCGCATTTAAGAAAACTTTCATGAATTTCAAAGGATAACTATCATATTAAATTTTATTTTTGAAACCTTTCACAAACGGCACAACCGCCAATAAAGAACTTACCGCAGGTAAAACGCTGAATAGGAAGAACAGCATTGTAAACAGAGCTGTATATTCAGAACTTTCTCTTGCGATAAATCCGTTAGCAATATACTCATTCAATTTTGCTGTTTCGGCACTTGTGAAGCCTATCACCATATATCCCGCACTTGCAATTAATGAAGATACACCGCTTTGGATTTTGATGGTTGCTGTTTGGAAAGAGAAGAACAATGCGGTCGGCTTTGTACCTGATAACTTGTATTCTAACTCTACCGCATCATCAATAAGCAGAGTACGGATATTTGAGGCAATACTCAGGAAACCGCCCGACATAAGTGAAAGTATGAACATAATCGCAAAGTTTATAAAGGTGTTCATTGTTGTTTTGTTGCCGAGATACAATACAAAAATCATAATATTCGGCAGTATAGATGCAAGGTTGCATAATATATATGCTTTTACATTGCCGAGTTTCCTTGAAAGTATAGGCACAAGGAATGTTGAAAGCATCAAACCAACAAAGCTACCGGTACCGAGCAAGAAAGTATAAAGAAAAGCAAGTCCCGAATTTTTGCTTGAGAAATAAAAGGCAACCAATGCAGATAGTACCACACCCTGCAAAGCACTCATTGAGGAGAGTAATCCTGACATAATGATTTTCTTTAAAAGCGGATTAGTGAATATATATTTGTACTGTTGCTTTGTGTTTGTACTTCTCTTTTCGTTATGGTGTAATCGTTGTTTTGATACGGTTACCTGATAAAGAATATATCCAACGATTGAGAAAGCAAGAACAATGATGAAAAAGGCATTTCGTTCATCGGTCTGTGTACCTCCAAGTGCTCCCGAAACCGCAAAGGCAAGCGGCTGAACAATCAGGCAACAAATACTGCAGACCATTGCACCGATAGGGCGTAAAGAAAGAAGATTAGTGCGTTCTCTTTCATCTGCACACAGTACATTTGGATAACTTATCATAGGTATGTCACCAAATGAAAACATAATCTCCCATAGAACAAAAATTACAAAGCCATAAATAATAATTGTTAAGTTTACAAGTGTGCTGTTACTGTCAGAATAAGTTTTCATCACAAAGCACAGAACCGTTATTATAGCAGTTGGTAAAGGTAAATATCGCAGATATTTTGCTAATGGCCATCTGCTTTTGTTGATGAACGCTCCTATAAATGGGTCTTTTATGGCATCAAATATTTTAGCTGTACTGAGTATAATTCCGAGCCAAAAGGCAGGGATAAGAATTGTGAATTGAAGATAGTAGGCAAAGCAAGATGATACGAGAGCATATAGTATGTTCTGCCCTGACAGCCCTAAAAGATAGCGTGTTTTTTCATTTTGCAGTTTTAATTTCATTGTAAAACTCCTTTTGCTACATACTCTTGGTATGTAAATCGGTAAAATATATTGCCGCAGTTGCGGCTTAATTTTTACTTGTATTCATACTTTTGGTATGTATGTTATCTTAATAAATTGCCACCGAGGTGGCAATTTATCATTTCCTATTATCCATTTCATTAATTTGCTTGTTCATATTATAAACCGCCGGGTACATATCAGTAACATCAACACCAAGCATAGCCATCATACCCAAGATTACCTGGCACTTTTTCTCAATATCTTCATCACTCATTGAGAATACAAGAGGATTGAGCCAAACATTGGCGAGTAAAGAGATAACCTCTGCAAGCTCTTTTGCAAACGGAATTTTGATTGAGCCATCTTTAATACCTTCTTCAAGTACCGGCTTGATTGCATTAGGTGCAATATCATTCACAGACCTTAATAGCAAGTCGCTCAACATATGCGGCATATTCTGCAGATGAATACCCATACTTCTAAATTTCTGCTCCTGTTCGTCAACAAGAGATTCATAAAGCATAGCTTTAAGCTTTTCAGCACCGTTGAGAGATGTATCCTCTGCTATATTGTTCCACTTACGAGCCAAAGAGTTTTCCTGAAAAAGCCTTGCAGTGACAGCGTTCAGAATATCCTCTTTTGATGTGAAGTGATGATAAATAGCGCCTTTTGTCAGACCGCCTAAATTATCAATAATATCTTGAATTGTCGTGTGTTCGTAACCTTTTTCAAGAAAAAGCTTTTGTGCCGTATCAAGAATCAGGGTTACTGTTTCTTCAGGATATTTATTCCTTGCCATAATTCACCTTACATACTAAAAGTATGTTTATTATAATAACAAATAACAATTTTGTCAATATATTCATTTTAAGTGAGAAATAATTTTTCGTCAAAAATAAACATTTTTGTTGAAAATAGCCACGTTTTTGTAAACCGAATTGAAATTAATGTCCGTTTTAAAGTAACATAAATATAAGAATATCTACTTTACTAATTTGAGTGAAAACAGATGATTGCAAGCCAAAGCATAAAACTCGTTATATTTAATTATAATCGATAAATAGTAGAAAATGTTTATAAAACAATTTAAAGTGCAATGGCAGTATAAGCTACATCAATAAAGTGAAATTATATTTAATTTAAGGGGATAAATCAATGAACGACAAAAGCACAATAGAATACACATTCGACAATACGAATTCTTGGATAAACAATATAGACTCAAAAATTTCGTATGCACTTTCACTTGTTGGAATTTTAATTGGTTTCATTTTAATTAAAGGTTTGCCAAATGCTTTCTCAGAATGGGTAAATGCTAGTAAGATTACTTTCTTAATCTTTTTAAAGGCTTCGATAGTTGTTTTACTATATATTTCTTCATTAACAACTATATGTTTTTTCGTTCTTGCTCTTTTAGCTAGAGTTACTCAAAACAAAAAGGCTTCTCATATTTTCTTTGGTAGCATTTCAACTTTTGAACTACAAAAATTCACGGAAGAAATTCTAGCATTGTCAGAAAAGGAATATGTTGAAGAGTTGTTAGAACAAATACATACTAACTCTTGTATATGTTCAAAAAAGGTGAAATTGTATAACTATGGGATAAAAGGTTTATTCATTACTGTTATACTTTGTTTTATTTGCATTGTGTTCCAATTACTTTAAGGAGGCTTTTTTATGAATCAGTTTCATATTTCGTGTGTTGGCTATGATTTGCTTGGAGATAGTGGTAAAGATGGGTTGCGTTATGCTTGGAAATACAAGAACAAATCTACTTTGGTTGAAAGCGCAGCCTTTGTAAAGAAGAGCAAATTAGAAGATGTTTCGAATATAAGTGGATATACATCATCTGTAAGTGCAGGTTGTATTTTGAGACCAATGGGGTTAGCATGTCGTTTTTGTAGAACAGGGACAGTACTTCCTTATGCAGGAATGCTGACGGCATATGATATTGCTAAACAAAATGTATTTATGGTATTAACAGATATTAACTGTACAGATCACCCTGAATTAAGTAATAGTGCACGCGAGTTTGCATATATGGGACAAGGTGAACCTGGATATTCATATGCACAAGTCAGAGAAGCTATAAAGATAACTGATAGAGTTATGAAAGAATTAAAACAAGATGTTTATCGTCATATTGTTGCTACCTGTGGTGTTCCAGAAATGGTATCTGCATATAAAGACGACATTAAAAATCAAATCTTTCATAACAGAGTTACTATGCATTATTCTCTTCATGCAACGATTGAGCGTGGTTTAATTATGCCAATTGACAATGAATATTCATATAAGTTGATACTTGAACAACTAAATGATATAGTTGACATTACAGGTGAAAAGCCTTGCGTTGGCATTATGCTGTTTAGGGATTTTGTTCCCAAAAATAAAACGGATGCTTATTCTAATGATGTTTTACATATGCAGAATATTGCGAATGAATTGAATCCGCTGAAAGTGCGATTGAGTCTTTGCGAATTTAATGCTTCTACTGATACAGGTGTTTCTAAAAGTTGGAATTATGATGAAACTCAAAAATTAAAAAGTATTTTTGAAAATAAAGGCTTTGAAGTAAAACTATTCTCATCTTTTGGACAAGAAGAAAGTGCCGCATGTGGCACACTTGGTGGAAAGGTCCCCGAGAACAAAAACGGAGATAAGTGGATTCACCTTGAAAAATATGCCGAAGATTTGGTCAGAAAGCACTTATAATTTTCACTTGAGAAAAATTGTTAGATATATATTTACTATATATCATTTTATATTTGCAAGGTCGGCAATGTAAGAACTTTGTAATTTATCATAATATTTTTCTTAAGTATTAAGTATATTGAAATTGAGTGACTATAACAATAGGAGTAATGGTTATGAGTAATATGTACAATATTGATATAAATACTATAAAGACTTTTACAGAACATTTTTCTGATATATATAAAGATTTTATGGATTTTGGTGGAATTATATACAATGATGCAGAAAAATCAGTTAGAGTAAAAAAGTTGTTTTACGCTTGCGCAATTTGCCATAATATGAATTGGGATTTTCTTTGTAAAATAGTTGTTCCAAAACTATATGAAATAACAAATGGTTTTAATTTTTTTGATGTATGCAATCTTGATGAACTTAGTTTTGAAGAACTTTTTGCGGATTACCCCAAAAAAAATAAAATTGAAGCACCTGTTAGACTTGAAATGCTAAGAAAACTATCCCGATATATATGTGATAATCCTAATAATATTTTTGATAAAATTTTACATATTAAATCTATTGAAGGTACAAATGGACTTTCCAATATAATCAATAACCTTCCTGTGTTCAAGGACGACCCATTGCATAAGAAAGGCAACTTATTAATTCAAATACTTTTGCGAGAAGGTTTGGTGACTGTATATGACGAGTATAACGTTGAGCCTTCAATTGACTATCATGTTATAAGATTTTTTTTGCGAAATGGCTTTATTGGCTTTGATAATAATACAATAATAAAGAGATTGGCAACCGGGGATACTTTTAAACTTGAGGAAATTACGGAAATAAGAAGGATTATATCTGATTGCATGAAATACATTTGCACTCACCATAATATTTCTATTGCTAAATTAGGTTATATTGCGTGGTCGGTAGGACGAAACTATTGTCGCAATGATTATATAAATTGTGAGCATGAAAATACTTGTCCGATGATAAAATCATGTAAGGGATATGTTGATTTAACATATCGCGAGTTAAGGGAGCCTGAAAGTAATGTCGGATTTTATTAATGACAGTAATTATATGGTAAAAACAGATATTGGAATGTTGTTTCTGTTTGACATAGTTAATTCATCTGAACGAGCATCTACATCAGAAAACTTGACAAATAAAATTTTCTACGAAAAAATCAATATTATAGTAAAAAATATTATATCTGAAATAAATCAAACGTATCGTTATAATGTTAGTTCGGTACAAAACACAGGAGATGGCTTTTATATTTTTAGCAAGGTTCCAGAATGCTGCCTACATCTTTGGGTTATGTTGTGTCAACAATTTGCTAATGAACGAATTGTAATACGGTGTGGTGCCGCCTATGGTAAAGTCAATCTGAACGGTGAAAGCGTTGGAAGTCATTTAGCAAATATTGTATCAAGATGTTGTAACTTTTCAGACGACGTAAAAAGTTTGGTAGTAACTCCTGAGTTATATTCTTTGATTAAAGATAGTAGTTTTTTTTCAGCATTATCACTCAATGTTACTTGTGTTGATAGACCCAACCTTAAAGGGTGTTCAGATGTAGAAAAAGTTTTTCAAATAAAGAACGCAAATGAAACAAATTTAAGATCAAATGACGATAATTCTATCTTTAAAAGCGAGGATTTTTTTATAGGTAGAGATGAAATATTGAAAGAATGTGTTAGTGTTGCAAAGAATTGCTTTTCAAAAAATAAGATTTTAAGTATAATTGGCGTTTCTGGCGTTGGAAAAACCACAATAGCTATTTGTGCGGCAAAAAAACTAAAATATAATGTTGTTTGTATCGATTTAAGACAAATTATAAACTTAAGAGAACTTCATGGATTATTAATAAACTGTCTTTTCGAAGAACTAGAGAGGGAAAACTTATCTAAAGAAGTCTTTTATGCAGGCAAACAAACTCTAGTTAATATATTTTCTACTCTTAACAATATTGCTATTGTTTTTGATCATGCTGAGCTGCTTTCTGAAAAAAAATATCAAGAAATAGTAGATTTTTTATCAGTACTTAATCAATCACACACTGCTATTATTCTAACAAGCACAGGTAATCAAATAAATGACACTGTTCCTATATATGAGTGGTTACTTGATAATCCGTCAGATCCTGAAAAAGTCGAAATGTTGGCATATTGGATAAAAACAAAGAAAAATTGGCTAATTTCACTTGCGAACAAAATAACAAACCATTCGTATCTTATTTGTTTGATTGGATTACGATTCAAAGGAGTTTACAAGAGTAAAAAAGATTTGTTATGCATAGAAGATTATATAGATGGAGCAACAGATGTGAGCAATTTTTTGAAAAAAGTAATTAACCAGTTACCTATTAACATACGTTTCTGGATTTATTTAGCCTACTTATGTAATGGAAGCATATTTTCACAAGCAATCCCCATTCATGTGCTAGAGATTTATAATGCGTATGGGTTAATAAAAGAAATTGGACAATCAGCCGTTTTTCATCCTTTGATTATGAGAACGGTAGAGACGGAATACTCTATACAAGAATTAGAAAAACTTGTCTATAATCAACTATGTAATATATCTGATGAAAGGTGTAAAACACTTATAGAGTATTATAAATACCTATGTCTTAAAGACGATGATGTTGAAGAAAAAGCAAAAATCTTAATCAACAATTGGCAGTGTTGGTCTGAAGAAATTGATTCATATAAGACACAAGCCTTAATTGAAAAGTTGAAAACAAGTCAGAACATTGACAAACAAACTGTATTCTATGATTTGTTTTTGAGCATTATATATATTTTTCAAGGTGATAAAAAAGATTTGTCAATTGCAAGTAAAAAGTGTGAAAACTTGTATAACAATGTAGACAATCCTATGATATTAAGACTGCTTGCAAAAATTGAACATATTGAATGTCAGCGAAAAATGTACGGTCCTAGTTATGCTATTGAATTAATATATAATAATTTGGATATTATAAATGATATGCTTTGCGAAACAATTTCAGATAGTTATATATTTTATGGCAAATACTATTACATAGGAACATTCTTCTTTTTAATTGGAAACATCCTAAGGTCAATTGAAGATCATGACAATGCAATCTGCGCATACAACATTAGTTTACAATATATTCAAAAGGAAAATGCAAACTTGAGAAATGCTGAGTTGCAGAAAGTACATATCGCATATGGAATAGCTGAGTCTCATTTAAAAGCTGGACGAAGTTGTTTAGCAATTGAGTTAGCAGACGAGAGCTTACGTAATATTCAAACTACTGCAAAATTTGGAATTGCTTTATTATATTTACTAAAAGCAAGGGCTTTTTTATGTTTAAATTTTTCTGTTGTTGAAAATTATAAAAACGCATTGACTTGTGTACAGAAAGCTGAAGAACTATTTAAGAGTATTAGACTACCTAATTATATTCAACGCTGCAATTTTGTTGAGGGAGCAATTTACACAAAGAAAAAACGTTTATCAGCTGCTCGCAAGTTGCTTGTGATATTACGGGAACATTTAACAGAAACAGATGAATTAACACAAAGAGTCAACATTATGTTGAATCATGTTATTGGAATCAAGGGTATTACTACTAATTCTCAAGTTTGTACAATCACAAATAGAAAAGGGAAACAAATTGGTCTTTTTTATTACAAATTATCTGGGATAGAAAACAATATTCCTTTTGTTACAGAGACAAAAACCATTAACATACAAAACAATCAATTAAATCGAGAATCTTTTTTTATTAAACTGTCAGATTTAAATAACAATCTTTGGCTTGTTGATTAGCTTTTTCAACCAAAGTCTTTAGCATTTTCTTTTAATATTTTTTAAAATATATAAGTAGTTGAATTTTATTATAAAATCGTTGGCCCCATAATTCCTTCATTAATTTCTATTAGTTTAATGTTCTTTTTTACCTCTCCCCGTTGCCGCAGTACCTCTGCCACAACGGGGATTTTTCTTTTTATTCACCCTTGAAATACTCTGTATCTTTCAGCCTCTCACGCATTTTTGCATAGGCTCGGTGGATGGTCTGATATGCAGTATCAGGTGATGATTTTTCAAAAGTATTTGCAAGGTCGAGGTAGGTCATTTTTTTAAATTTAACCTTGCGTGGATTTCCGTCTTTATCGGTAACAGTATTATCCATATAGTAGTCAGAAAAGCAGTCCATACAAAAGCCTAATCTATTAGCAACCATATACTGCTCGTCATAATACAACTTGTCAAAAACCTCATGTACTGCCTCTTTTCTCATAGCATTAAGGAGCATTGTCAAAGGCTCGGATGATGAATCTGCGATATATTCTTCCTCTTTGACTTCGCTTTCGTCATCGGCAAGGTTTTTGTAAAACTCGGTATAATTCATATTGCGAAGACCGGCGGAGA
>CALCTT010000110.1 GCA_937906895.1 uncultured Clostridia bacterium
GGCGGCCCTTATAGGGCCTGTGCAAACCACCAGTTCAACTGGTGGTTATGATTGAGTGTAATTAATTATGATTAGTAAAAAATGTTAATTTATAAGATTTAATTATCAAGAATAGTGTTATTTCTTTATTTGGACCAACCAAGAGCACGATAAATAATGCTTAACAATTTGAAAGTTGCAAGATGACTTTTGTGCATTATGTTTTCATGAAGAAATATATAAGCTTTTTCGTTGAACCTTGCATTTCGTTCAGGCAAGTTGGCTGTTGACTTTGACTTGTTTGTAAACTGGTTAAGCCAACTGATAAGATATGGGTCTTCTATCTTTTCCCCGTTTCCCGTTATAGTTTTCATACCTTTATAACTGCCGCTAATTACTTTATCACCATCATACGGAGGTCCAACATAGTGCATATCCTCTGAAACGCAGTCCCATAGATTATGATTTGTTATGGCAGGTAAAGGACCGAGCAAGTAAACATCAACAGCACGTCGGCAGGTTGTAAGACGGATGTTGTTTTTACAAGTGGTTCTTGAACGGATACGAGACCATGTGGGAGCAGTATTGAAAGGGTACAAAGAATGAGAATCAGTAGTTGCACACATAATCCAAAACGGCATTTGCGAAAGGCGTTCTGCTTCACTTTTTGTGGTGGCTCTGTCAGGACACATCAGCACTGTCGCCGCAAACATTTCAGGATAGGTTGAAGCAATATTTATAGCTCCTGCGGAACCGACACACCAGCCTAAAAGATAAATGCGTTCTGTGTCAACATTTTTACGTTTCTGGCAAAAATCATCAATAGCGGCTTTCAATGACTCCACAAGGCATGATTGGTCCCAATAAAGGCTATCTTCTTCAGGAGCTCGGGGAATCATCATGAAAGATGCACCGTTGTTAAAGCGTGACTGGTATTTTTCGTCACACCAGATAGGCATTTCATTAGCACGGATTTCAAGACCCTCCTGAGCCCCTTCAAGAGCTCCTACAAGAATAATGCAAAGAGGATATTTTTTGTTTGAATCAGCACCATAATCAACTGGAGAATAGTAACTATAATCAATATCCCATTTATTAACCAAAGGACCATTGTCACGTTTCCATAGTGCACGATATTTGTCGTTTTCCTTTTTATAAGCCATGTTAATCTATGCTCCAATTTTAAATACATTAATTTATCATTAGTTTGTTGCAAACTATATTTTACAATATAACCATTTTAACAATTAGTTGCATTAATGTCAATTGTTGAACAGAAAAATAGCAAATGTTCAACAACGTGATGAATAAATCACTTGATTTTTATATATATAAACCAAGAAGCAAAATTTCCTCGTAAAGTAAATACATAACCCTTTTCTCGTTGAGAAATTGATGGGATTTTTGAATAGAAAACTGTTGAAATCTTACTTTTTTTAGTTATATACTGAATATATAATATACAGGAGGTATTGATATGTTTGTTTCACAAACAATCCGATTAGCTGTTCGTACGGTGTGGGCACTCGTAGGTTCAATCGTTATTTTACTTTCAGGTGTAATCAATGGTGGTGACATCAGTTGCTCACCAAGTGCAGAACTTATAAGAACAGAGCAATTTACTCTTGATGAGGCACTTCTTATGAGTCAGGGTATCACAACAGACGGTGAATATTTTTACACATCAGGCTCTATTGCAGCACTTGACCTTGTGGGTATGGCAAAGTGGACAGTAGATGATTTCGAGAAAGTGATTTATACCCATACTGCTATTCCGGATGAAATCAAGGAAAAATATAATAGTGACCATATTGGCGGTGTCAGTTACTATAACGGAAAAATCTATGCTGCAACCGAGGATGACACAGATACATACAATTTGATTCTCATTTATGATGCAGAAACACTTGAGTTTACAGGTGAATACTATGACCTTGGCATAGAATATCTTGATGACGGTATTCCCTACTGTGCAGTTGACGGAGAAAACGGATATCTTTATACTTCGCAGTTCCATGAAACAGATTGTATATTAGCCTATAATCTTGATGATATGACTTTCTCACATAAGATTATGCTTTCCGAACCCATTGACAGAATTCAAGGTGCAGAGTATTATGACGGACTTCTCTATATGTCCTATGATGTTGAGGGTTCTGCAACGGAAAAGGTTCAGACAGTTGATGTAAAAACAGGTAAGGTCCAGACTCTTTTTGAGAGAACAGTGAGCGGTCGTGACCACGAAGCAGAGGGCTTAACGGTTTATCCTATGGAAGACGGTTCATTCATACATATAGCAGATTATGATAAACTTATTTCTGTAAGCATAAGACATTATTCACTCACAAAATAAATAAAACAGTCCCTACCGTGCAGATGGTAGGGATTTTTACTTAATGCAACCGACAGTTGACAAAATTCAATGTATAGTTGGTAGAAGGTAACTGTACAATTTGTTATATTATTGTTGACAAGAGAAGTGATTTTACCGCATAATTATTATATAATGTGAGGGTGATGAAAATGACAATAGGTGTAAAAATACAAAATCTCCGAAAACAAAAGGGTTTGTCACAGGAACAACTCGCTGAGGCTGTTGGTGTATCACGTCAGGCAGTCAGCAAGTGGGAGGCAGAACAATCTGTCCCGGATATTGATAAAATCATATTGATTTGTGATTATTTCGGAGTTACAACTGATTATATTCTTCGTGACGAGGAAATGTCCTGTACAGAAACTGTTCAAAGTACAAACAAAAACGAAGAAGAGAAAGACATGGATAACAAGAAAAAATCCACGCTTCTCTTGACGGTTGCGGTTATGCTTTACATTCTTTGTGCCGTTCCGATTATAATTATTCCGAATCAAGTTGGTCTTGTGCTTTTGTTAGTTATGGTTGCAGTAGCTACCGGTTTGATGATTTTCCGTTCAAGATTAAACTCAAGCGATAAAAGGGACGAGAATGAAGAAGAACCGCCAAAGCCTGAAAATCCTATACTTAAAGCTGTTAAAAGATGTGTATGGGTTCTTGCAGTTGTTGTGTATATTGTAATAAGCTTTTCAAGTGGTGCATGGTATATCACTTGGCTTGTGTTCCCGATAACAGGTGCTGTCATTGATGTTATTAAAGCCTGTTTTGATTTGAAGGATGGTGACAATAAATGAAAAAAACTGCTATTGTGAGAATAGTTATCTGGTCTGTTGTAGCGTTGGTACTTACAGGGATTTTGATTAGTGCTTTAGTTTTCAAAAAAAATCCTGATGCTCCGATAATCAGCAACGATTATAAATATGATAACGAAAATGAATATTCTGTCGGTGCAACTGAATTATCTGCAACCGCATTTACAAGTGTGAAAGTGGACTGGATTAGCGGTAATATATATTTGCACGCTTATGACGGTGATAAAGTAAAGGTTGAAGAAACGTCAAACGATGATATTGAAGAAAAATATGAGCTTCGTTGGCTCGTAAAGGATAACACACTTTATATCAGACCTTGTAAATCAATGAGTTCGTGGAGTCTTACTGATGAAATTCCAACAAAGGATTTGTTTGTTTATATTCCTTATGATTTAGCTGAAATGATGGATAAAGTGCATATTGATAATGCAAGTGCATCTGTAAATATATCGGGAATTACTGCTGACGAATTTGATATTGCATCGGTTTCGGGTAATATATGGTATGAAAAATGCGATGCCAACGAGATGAAAATAGAAAACGTAAGCGGTTATGTTAATATTACTGAAACAAATGCTGATATTTTCAATATTGAAAGTGTCAGCGGTAATGTGGAAATAATGGGTATTGTAAATTCTTTAAATATTGACAGTGTGTCAGGTGAAGTGCTTTTGTGTACAAATCAGGTACCGCAAACGGCTGATATTTCAACAGTCAGCGGTGATATTAGATTTCAACTCCCGGAAAATAACGGTTTCTGTATTGATTTTGATTCTGTCAGCGGTAAAGTGACAAGCGAGTTTCCGTTGGAAATCAGCAATGGTGAAGAAAGCTACGGTAACGGGTCACGAGATTTTGATTTTGAAACCGTCAGCGGAAATGCCTATATTGAGATAAAGGAATAAAAAATTAAAGGGACAGAATCAATCCCTAAAAATTGACAAAACAAATCCCCTTGGATTTTTCCAAGGGGACATTTTGTTATTCGCTTTATTCAACTGTTATAGTTTGTTTTATTGTTTCGCCTTTCTTGGCGTAAGGACTGTAAGCAGTAATTTTTACTTTGTATTCCCCACTTGAAAGCTGACCTACATTTACAGACATATCATTATCTGTTGCACGAACATATTCTGAAATTACAGTATCTTCATAAACTGTTTTCAATTTCTTTGTTACTGTAATTTTGTAGTTTTCGGCAGGATAATAACCATTAGCTTCGGGGAATGTAATGATAGTGTCGGAGTTTTCATCTGTATAAGAAGTTACAGTTGCATTTTCAGGAAATTTTGGTGCAGTATCAAGAGCTTTTTGATTTCGCCAGTTATGAGTTCTTTTTGAAGTGTCACTCAAATCAGTGAGATAATAATCAATGTTGCTGAAGAACATTCTGTTTTCAATGTCATAGAGTTTCATACTCACATTACCGTTAGCATCAACCTCAACAAGCCACGCACCACCTGAATTACCGGGAGCATCTTTATCGCCCTCAATATAGTTAAGGTTGCCCATAAATGCGGATAAAGAGCCACATCCGACTGCAGTAAATTCACCTTGCCAGATGCTTCTCGGGTCGCTTGCTGAATAATGGGAATGACCGGAGAAATTGACAACCTGAGGGTATTTGCTCAGAACAGCGCGTGTATCTAAATCGCCCCAGTTTACACTTCCGTAAACTGTAAGAGCAGGGTGTGGGTGCTGATAAACAAAAACAGGTTTGTCAGGGTCTTCAGCTGTGGCATTTTTAAGTCTTTCATCGAGCCATTTTGTTTTTTCGCTGAAAGTTTCACCATTATCGTCATAGGAAACACCGATAAAGTGATAACCATTAATAACAATGTCAGTATCAACATCTTCGTTTACGTATTTACGAAAAACATCATATCCTACACTTGCATCAACATCACGGTAGTCAATAAATTCGTGGTTACCGAGTATAGTAAGCACTTGAGTTTCATCTTTTTTGTTTTTGTTAATAATTTTGTTGTATATCTGATATTCCTTTTCAGCACCGCCACCGGTAAAGTCACCGGCAACGATAACAGCATCAAGATTTTTATATTCACAACTCTCTGCATATTCGTACATATCAGTAAACAAATTTGCGAATCTTATTGCTGCTTGCTGTGTTTCGTCACCGTCAAGATGAATATCTGAACATGCAACAAAGCGAAGCACAGGAGTGAAATCGTCGGGAGTTTGTACTGCTTTGTTCGGAGTCAGACAGCCAAAAGGGTCCGATAAAGCGAATGTACATCCAAGAATTACAGAAAGCATTTTAAAAACCAATTGAGAAAATAGATTTGTCATAATTGTTCTCTCCTTTTCATTATAAAACTCATTATATCATAATAATGTAAAATTTCAAATGTTTTGTTATTAAGTAATACAGATATAGTTTTATTAAAAAAGTGAAATTTACTTTTTTCTTGACGGAATTAATTGGTAATGTTATGATATATACAATGATTAACTGTGATGGAAAAATAGGATTTTTCTCGCAAAATCAAAATTGAAAAGGGGAAATATTATGAAGAGAATTATTGCAATTATTCTCTCACTTACAATATGTATGGGAGTTCTTACTCCTGTTGCATTTGCACAAAGTGAAGAAGATACTGCAGAGGAAGCGATTCTTCGTCTTATCGTTCCTGAAAATTGGGAAATGGATATCGGAGATTCAAGAACAGTTGACTATGCAATCAAGGGCACAGAAAAGAGAATGCTTACTTGGACTGCAGAGCCTGCTGATGTAGCAGAGGTTGACAAGTGGGGACGTGTTACAGCACTTAAAGAAGGTAAGGCTGAAATCACAGCTACTACTTCAGAGGGTCTTACAGATACTATTACACTTAATGTAGTAACTGAGCCAACAATGATGTCTGAAAAAGCAGAAAAGGTTGACTATACACTTGGTGCTGTCAAGGAAGGTGACAATCTTCAGAAAGTTGTTACAAGATACGAGCTTGACGATAAAGCTGTTCCTGCTAATGTAAAGGATAAAGCTAATTACGAAAAAGCACAGACAGCAACAACAAAAGATGGTGCTGTCTGGACAATTACTGATTACGGTGTTCTTCGAGTTGATGAAAAGGCAACAAACGAAAGAGATAAAGAACAGCGTTTTATGGGTGACAGATATTTCTATGCAGCTGAAACAGGTGAAGGCAAGGTGCTTGCTATTTTTTCTGATGGCGAAAACGGTATCTGGACAGTAATGGAAGAAGGCTATTCTCATATCGAGATGCTTGATATAGATGGTACTGAAAAAGCAGAAATTCTCAATGACCAGACATGGGAATATGTTGCAAGACGTGGTATGGTTTCAAATGCGTTCTTTGAAGATGGTGCATGGAAGCCTGAAGAAAGTGACAATGACGGTCTTTGGACATCAATGTATGCAGGTGGCGAGCTTATGCGTTATGCAACACTCAAGAACGACCCTGATGCAACACCTGAACAGATTGAAGAAGCAAGAAAAACAGCAACTCTTTCAACAGAAGCAGTTCTTTTCCTTACATATATTTCAATGCGTCAAGGAACTGTTGAGTCTTATAACCGTGCACAGAGAAGCGGTACTGTAGTTGACCTTGAAACAGGTAAATACTATACAAGTGAAGCAACATTGGTTGATGGTGACTATTCACAGGATATTCCATTTAAGAGTCCTGCTACAATGTTTGACTCAATGTACACAGAATATATGGATTCAGGTAAGCGTACTTATCTTCAGTTACCTGAAGAAAACCTTAAGCTTTTCAATGATGTAGGTTGGGCTAATCCAATGGATAAACCTGATGAAGAGTATGATATGCGTACAAGAAATCTTGAAGGCTTCTGGTCAAGAACATACTCATTCAGAGACGAAAACAACGATTATGACTCTTTTGCATATTGGTCACATAATGGTGATGGAACAGCAACAGGTGTTTCAACGAAGGTTTATGATGACGGAAGTGACTTCCTTCTTCACGGTGAAAACTATCGTGGACTTAAGGTTGATGCAAGCGGTGAAATTCCTGAAAGACTCTGGAATGACCTTATTCCTGAAGGCAAAACAGTTAAGGATATTGTTTATAAGGGTGATACAAGTTCTGACGAAATCATTGGTCACGTATTCCTTTATAAGCTTGCTTATGATATTCTTGGTCCTGAAGACCCTGAACTTGCTGCTCTTATCGTAAACACAATGGATAAGTTTGCACAGCACCTTGTTGATAATTCATACAATATGGTTGATGGTTCAGGTCAGCCTACAACATGGGCAAAGTTCTCAAGAACATATTTCCACAATGGTCAGGTTCTCGGTGGTGCTCCACTTAATGCTATGGTTCTTCTTACAGTATTCAAGGTTGCAGCACACGTTACAGGTTATCAGAAATGGGAAGACGAATACAGAATGGCAGCATTTGACGAGCAGTATCAGTATGCTGAAATTATGACTCAGGAACTTGAAAGATACCAGCTTTCAATCCTTGAATATGTAAACGACATAACTCCTATTTTAGGTCGAATTCTCCGTCACGCAGTTGGTACAAAATTATTTGATATGGCATACAAATTAATTCTCAACCATTCTGACGAAGAAATGGCTATGCTTGGCTTCTATACACTTTTCCAGCTTGAAGACGATGAAGAACTTCTCAAATATTACAGAGAAGCACTTGACGATTGGTGGTTCTCAATGCAGAACAGCGAAAATCCTCTCTGGTATTATGTTTATCAGCTTGCATATCCTGATGAAGAAAAGAAAGATGCATATGGCAACAGCCTTATTGAAACTGCATCATGGTCACTTTCCCGTCATCCTATGGATTTAAGAAGATTCCTTGCAACAAACGGAAATCGTGATGATGTTTATGAACTTGACCTTGACGACGTAGGTATCGGCGGAACAAATGAAATTTCATTTGACCCTAATGCATATACACCTGCATTCTGGGATTCAAACAGCAAGGTTCTCAGAATAGTCGGTATGTTGTTTGGTCTTACTAAGCTTGAACAGACTGTTGCAGCACCTGACGAAAGAGCATTCCATAAGTATAATGGTTCGTCATATGACCTTGACGATGCTCATAATATTTATGAAATGGAAGGCTCAACAACTTATTCACTTCCATACTGGATGGGTCGTTATCACGAAATGTTAGCTGAATAATATTATTAAATAGTTTTAAAGGGTCAACACTTGAAAAGAGTGTTGACTCTTACTTTTTTTGGTAGTAAAATTATTGTGTATTGTTTTAGGGAGGCTTAAATATGAAAAAGGTAATTTCAATTCTTTTAAGCATTGTTATTGTTTTCTCTCATTCCGTTCTTGCTTTTGCGGCAGTTCCGGGAGAGAACGGTGTGCTTAAATTTGACGAAAACGGTGAGTTTAAAATTTTCAATATCTGTGATATTCAGGATGATTTTCCTATAAACAAAACTATCGTTGATTTTATTAAGGATATGATTAAAATTCATGAGCCTGACATAGTGGTTCTCGGTGGTGACAACTCAACAGCACCAAAGGAAACTAAGGCTGATGCAATTAAAGAACTTTGTGAGATTTTTGTTGACAGCGGAACATATTTCACATTTGTTTTTGGTAATCACGATGATGAGCAGGATGTTTCTCGTGAGGAACTTTTTAAAATGTATAAGCTTTATGGTGGAAAATACTGTTTGGCTTATGATGCGGTTCCGGCTCTTACAGGTGTGGGCACTCACAACCTTACTGTGAAAAGCTCTGATGGCAAAAAAATAGCATATAACCTTTATATGTTCGACTCAAACAGCTACACTTTTGATGAAGACGGAAACAGACTTGGCTATGACTGTGTTCATGCTGACCAGGTTGAATGGTACAAGAAAACATCAGCAGCTGTTAAGGCTGCAAACGGTGGAAAAACAGTAAATGCTATGGCGTTTCAGCACATTATCGTTCAGGAAATATATGATATGATGTTCTATGAATGTCCTTTTGCAGTGGGTAAAGCAACACTCAATTTTGACGGACAGTCATATACATATCTGCCTTATGTTTACAACATTAAGGATGGCTTCCTTCTTGAAGCACCTTGTCCGGGATATTATAATTACGGACAGTTTGATGCTTTTGTGAAAACAGGCGATGTTGTTGCTGTTTTCTCAGGTCACGACCACCTTAATTCCTTTACAGTTGAAAAAGACGGTGTTGATATTGTAAATACACCGGGTTGTACATTCGGTTCTTACGGTGACCCTGCAATGAGAGGTATCCGTATGCTTACAATCAATGAAAATGACACAACTGCTTATGAGTCAGAAATGCTGACAATATCTGATTATATTTTAAAGGGTGACGGAGAATATCTTACAGAATATGGCGATTTTTCCAAATGTGATGCTGTTCTCGGTTTTATTGAAAAAACTTTCTTTAAGTGCTATCTTCAGCTTACAGAAGTAATATACTTGCTTACAGGTGTTAATTTATAATATAACTATTGAAAAGAAAAATGTTAAGTGATAGTATATATTCATAAAACCGAAAGGGGATTGTAAAAATGAAAAAAATTATTGCTGTTATTCTTGCAATTGTGACGGTTATGTCTGTGACAATAATTCCTTCTTATGCAAGTGAAAAAGCAACTGTTACCGTAGGCGATATGGAAAGTGTTTTTGCAGACGGTGAAAACAGCCTTATCGTTTTCGTAACAGGTATCGGACAGAGCTATTCTTATCTTTTCGATGAAAGCTACACTCAGGAAGGTGCATTCCAAAACGGCACTCTTCAGGATTATGAAAACTATGCTCCTCTTATTGCGGAGGGTAAATATCAGACAAGATGGAATCTCTTTAATGATATGGGTGAAGCATTTTCAGACACAGAAATCATCGGTGCTATAGTTAAGGTTGTTACCAATCTTATTTCGTCTTCTATTACAGGAAAGTTTACAATAAAGCAGGAAGATGTAAATACAATTATTCGCAATCTCTTCAAGTTCAATCTTGTTGATGAAGAAGGCAATCCACATCCGAGAGTTGTAACTCCAAGATATGCAATGCCTGTTTCTGAATTTCCTTGGGCAGTGGGTGAAGACGGTGAAATGCGTAGCGAGGCAAGAGAGCGTTTCTTCTCATCAATCCCTTGTGAAGATATAGCAAAAGAGAAGTTCGGTGAAAACTATGAAGATTATCTTTATGTTTTTAATTATAACGCTTTCTCATATACAACAAAGAATGTTGAAGGACTTCACGATTTTATCGAAACAATTCTTGCAAATAATAAAGTAGGGGCAAAGGATGTTATTCTTGTTCCTATGAGCATGGGTGCATCTGTTACAACTGCTTATATTGATGCATATCCAACAAAAGCAGAAAACCACCTCAAGCGTGTTATCGGTATCGTAGGTGCTTGGGATGGCACAGAAATTATAGCTGATATGCTTACACAGAGTTATTGTGAACCAATGTCAGCAGACCTTTTCTACAATGGTATTATCGGTGACCTTATCGGTGAGCCTTGGGGCTATCTTGTAAATATTGCTCTTCGAGTAGCACCAAAGCAGATTCTCCGTGACTTTATTGATATGGCATTAAGAGGACTTTCTACAGAGCTTTTTGGTACAACTCCTTCTCTCAGTAATATGATTCCTCTTGCAAGATATGAAGAAACAATGAAAACCAATTTCATCACATCTGAAGTTGTAAAAAAGGAAGTTGAGGATTTTTATGCAGCAAAAGCAAGACTGCATAAGAATATTGAAAATCTTCAGAATGAAGGCGTAACATTCTCATTTATCGCAGGCTACGGTCTTCCTTTTGGTGCTTGTACACCTGACTACAGCTTCTTTGGATTTATGAAGAGCAGTCCTGTAACAAACTCTGACGAAATCATCAATATTGATTCAACTGCTCCGGGAACATCTTTTGTACCTTACGGAACAAAATTCCAGGATACTGAAGGCAGAGAACTTTCTCCTGACGGTTCTATTGATATTTCAACTTGTCTTTATAAAGATTCAACATGGTATTTCTATGAGCAGAAGCACGAGCTTGAATACAACAACACAGCTCTTTCACTTGCACTTAACCTTGCAACAGGTGATGTAACAACAGTTGACAGTTGTGATGACCCTGACGGAGAATATTATTATCCTCAGTTTAATAATGCAAGAAACTTGAAGCCTCTTAAGTGGTATAAGGAAGACCTCCAGAGATATTGTGAGGAAACAGGTTACGTTCTCACCAAGGAACAGGAAGCAGTTCTCCAAGAAGCAGATGAAATGACAAAGAATACAGTGAATAATGTTGAAAATGACGAGGCTGTAATGAATAAGGTTCACGATATGCTTGTTGAAATCGGTGTTTATGAACCTGAAGCAGAACCTGAGTTTATAGATACAGCTCTTAATGTAGGACTCAAAGGTCTTAACGATGTGATTTATCTTATATTCGGGGCAAAGGGCTTTGCAGATTTCAGACTCCCAATTTAAATAAAGAAAAAAATCTCCATCGAACTTAAATCGGTGGAGAGCTTTTATATCCTGCCATAAAACTATTGAGATTTTTATACTATTGATAATAAAGTAAGTGATGTTATGGAAAAGATTAAAATAAAAAAAGACAGTAAAATTATATTTATTGGTGACAGTATTACAGACCCGAAATTTAACTTTCGTATGATGAAAGATATAAAAGGTAAAAATATCTATGCATTGCAGCTTAAAAAGATTTTTAAGAAACATAGCAGGGACATAAAAGTTGAAATAAAAGGTATTGCAAGCAACCGTACATATCATGTTTATGACAGACTTACAAAGGATTGTATAAGCTTAAAGCCGGATGTAATAATTATGCTTATTGGTGTAAATGATGCTTGGGAAAATTATGTGCCTGAAAAGTATCCGCCGCTTGTTCGACCAATGGAACCGCATATCCGTGAGATTTACAGAAGATTTAGAGCAGAATTGCCTGATGCACAAATCCTTTACATAATGCCGTTTATGATTGATGCAGTAGAAGAGAAGTTTCCGTTTCATAAAAAGCTTGACGAATTTCGGGAAATACTTAAAAATGTTGCACTTGAAAATAGTGCAAAGGTTATTGATATGCAACAGGTATTTTATGATGCACAGAAAAAAATTCCACCAAAAGACCTTGCAATTGACGGAATTCATCCTACAAATCTTGGTCATAAAGTTATGGCGGACGCAATTTTAGAATTGACAGAATTTTGTTAATTATTTAAATCCTTGCTGATGATTATTTCAGTGAGGATTTTTTATTTTAAATATGAAAAAAATTAGACAAATACTGTAAAATATGTTGTGTTTTGAAAACTTTTTGTTTGACATAAGAGGGGTTTTATGATAAAATTATTAACAAAATCTTTTATTGTGCCTTATTGTAGCTAATTTAAGAAAATGTAACTTTTAACACGATAGATTTTTCTTTATTTGTAAGTGAAAACAGGAGAGATATGGTTAATGGAATCAGCAAATAAAAACTTCAAGGAATATTATGTAATTGACTTTGCTCATATTACTAAAGCACTGTTTCAAAAAATGTGGGCAATTATCCTTGCAGCAGTTTTAACTGCAATGGCAGGATTTTCAGCAGCGGCATTTTTTATTGAGCCATTGTACTCGTCAAGCGTAAGACTTTATGTTAATAACAGCTCGCTTTCTCTTGGTAGTGCAAGTCTTTCAATCAGTTCATCAGAAATCAGTGCTGCACAGAGCCTTGTAAGAACATATATTGTTATTTTGAAGGACCAGACAACGCTTGAAAAGGTAATTGAAAAGGCTGAATTATCATATACTCATGAAGAACTTTATGATATGATTGATGCTTATTCAGTTGATGATACTGAAGTTATGAAGGTTGAAATTACTTCAAAAGACCCTTATGAGGCTGCAAAAATTGCAAACTGTATTGCAGATGTTCTTCAGATAAGAATTGCTGAAATTATCAAGGGTACTTCTATGGAGGTTGTTGGTTATGCAACTCCTGACCTCCAAAAGATTTCACCAAGTATCACAAAATATACTGCAATCGGTTTTATTCTCGGATTTGTCTTGGCGACAGTTGTTGTTGTCGTTATTGCACTCAGTGATAAAACTATTCATGACGAGGATTATCTCCTTAAGGCAGAGGATTATCCTATTCTTGCTAAAGTTCCTGACTTGTATGATGACGGAGTGGGCAAATACAGTTATAAAAAATACGGTAAATATAGTTATAACTCAGAAAAAAGAATTGGAAAGGAGAACAGTAAATGAGTAAATTTCACCGCAACTCAAAAAACTTTCCAATCGAAAGAAACTTGAGAAAAACCTTACACAAAAATCTTAAGTTCAATGCTACTGAGCAGTATAAATTGCTTAGAACAAACATTTCTTTCACATTACCTGAAGATGTTAAATGCCCGATTATCGGTATTACAAGCTCTGTTCGTGGTGAAGGTAAAAGTACAACAGCTATCAATTTAGCTTATGTTTATGCTGAAAGCGGAAAAAGAGTATTGTTAATTGACGGCGACCTTCGTCTTCCGTCAGTTGCAAAGAAAATGAATATTGACGGTTCAACAGGTCTTACAAACTTCCTTATGGATAGCAATAAGATTATGATTGAACAATACAAAACAACAATTAATGATAAATGGTTTGTGGTTCCTTGTGGTCCTATTCCACCAAATCCGTCAGAACTTTTGGCATCAAAGAAAATGGAAAAGCTTCTCACAATGTTATCAGAGCATTTTGACTGTATTATCATTGACCTTCCGCCTGTAAACATTGTTTCAGATGCTGTTGCTATTTCCAAATATCTTACAGGTATGATTCTTGTCGTAAGACAGAATTATACTGAAAAGGATGAATATGAAAACTGTAAACGTCAGTTAAAGCTTTCTAATGTTAATGTTTTAGGTCTTGTAATGAACGGTGTTAATAACGGTAATTCATATTATCGTAATTATAAATACAAGCGTTATTACAAATATTACGCTGCACACGAATATCAGCGAAATAACGATGAGGTAAAAACAGATGGTTGATTTTCATTGCCATTGTTTACCGAATATAGATGATGGCAGTCAAAGCGTTGATGAAAGCATAAAAATGCTGAAGTCACTTTCTGAACAGGGAATAAAGTTGGTTGTTGCGACACCACACTTTATTGCTGATAATGAGTCAGTTGAAAACTTTCTGCAAAGACGAGATTCATCATACAAAACTCTTTTAAAATGTTTTCAGGATGATATACCTGATATAAGATTAGGTGCAGAAGTGGAGTTCTATGAAGGACTCAGTAATCTTGATAATTTTCATAAACTGTGCATTGAGGGTTCAGATATTATTCTTTTAGAAATGCCGAATGTAAAATGGACACAAGGTGTTGTTAATGAACTTTACAGACTTGTTTCATTCGGTAATATCAGAATTATGTTAGCGCATATTGAACGATGCTTGTTTCTTCAGGATTGGGAAGTTGTTGACTATCTTCTGAGAAATGAAGTTATAATGCAGTCCAATGCATCATATTTTATAAGATTATCATCTAAGCGAAAGGCTTGCAGATATTTTAGAGATAACATTATTCACGTTTTAGGTTCAGATAGTCATAATATGACATCAAGACCACCATTAATTAAAAATGCACTTGATGTTATTGAAAAAAAACTTGGCACAGGAGCTCTCCAACATCTGAATAATGTGTCAGAAGATATTATTTATTAATTATTTAGGAAAATATGGGTAACACCATAAAATATACATTTGAAAGGATGCAATATTATGAAAAAAATTATCACACTCATTCTCGCAATCACAATGGCATTTATGAGCGTAGTTCCTGCGTTCGCAGTGGAAGATGGCTTTGTATCAAGCCCATCAAGAGATGACGTTGTACTTGAAGAGGGTAAAAACGAAGACCCTGGTTGTACAGCAGAGGTTATCCTCACAATGTTTAAGGACCGTGAAAAGCTTGCTGCTCACATTCGTGAAAAGCTCGAAGAGGCATATGAAATCATCACAAATTGTGAAGACATTACAACTCTTTGTAAGGAATTTGCAGCATTTGTTGCAAAGTTAGGACTTACAGGTAAAGACCTTGCTGTAAGTGAGTTGTTTGACCTTTCTTACTATGGTTGCAATGACCACGAAGAGCATGGTTATTTCAACATCAAAGTTGGTGCAAAGGCACTTGAAAACTTTGTAGGTCTTTTACACTATTACAATGGTCAGTGGGAATATGTTGACAATGCAAAGGTTCTTCCTGATGGTGAAACTCTTCAGTTCAGAATCAAGGATTTCTCACCATTTGCAATTGTTGTAAATACAAGCGGTAAGGTTCCTAATACAGATATCCCTAACACTGATGTTCAGGTTGAAAATACACAGATGCCTATGCAGCTTTTAATCGGTGCTGCAGCAGTTCTTGCAACTGCAACAATTATTGCTGTTGTTTTCAAAAGCAAGAAGGTAAAGGAATAATTTAAAAATGAAAAAAACTAATAAAAAAGCATCAAAAAAAAAGGCTTTGCTGTTAGTTTTGGTTTGTGTTGTAGTTATGTGTTCTGCACTGTTGGCTATCAGTATCTGGGAGAAGCAACAAAATTTTGTTGGTGAACAATCAACTCAGGAAACCACAAGTGATAAGGCTGATGGTGTAGAATATAAACTTAATAAAAATATCGAAACAGTTCTTGTTATGGGTCTTGATAAGTTTTCAGAAGATATTGATACATCTTCTTATGATAATGACCAACAGGCAGACTTTTTGATGTTGTTTGTTCTTGATAATCAAAACAAGACATGTAAAGCTTTGCATATAAATCGTGATACCATAGTTGAAATGAATGTTTTAGGTATCGCGGGACAAGAAGTGGGAACAACCACACGGCAGATTGCTTTGGCTCATACCTATGGTAATGGTCAGAATGTAAGCTGTCGTAATACTGCAAAAGCAGTTTCCAATCTTCTTGACGGCATAGCGATAACTCATTACGTGTCAGTTACAATGGATGCTGTGCCTGTGTTTAACGATTTGGTTGGTGGCGTAACTGTTGAAGTGCTTGATGATTTCACAGGAATTGACGATACCTTAGTCAAAGGTGAAAAGGTTACTCTTATGGGTGACACGGCACTTACTTATGTCCGTAATCGTTATGGCCTTGAGGACAGTACAAACAGTAACAGAATGGTTCGTCAAAAACAATATATTGAAGAGCTTTACAGATTAACGCGTGAAAAGACGGAAGATGATGAAAATTTTGTCTTAACTGCGTGGAAAGAATTGGCTCAATATACTGTATCTGACTGTTATGAACAGGATTTGTTGCAGATATATGAAAAGGTATCAGGATATGAGTATTTAGGTACAGTGAATATAGAGGGTGAATCCGTTGTGGGTGAACGCTTTATGGAGTTTTATCCTGATGAAGAAAAGTTAGAAAAATTGATTTTAGAAATGTTCTATATTCCTGTAGAATAAAACAGGAATTATTGTGGAGGCTGTGCTATGCACAATAAAATACAGGAAAACACAATTGACAATAGAATATTAAATGAGTCCGATAAAGGATATGAAAGAACTAAAAGATTTTTGGATGTTGTCGTATCCTTGGTGCTTCTTGTTATTTTATTTGTGCCAATGGCAGTGGTTGCTTTAATTATTGTCATTGACAGCCCCGGTGCATCACCGATTTATACTCAGGAAAGAGTGGGTCTTAATGGTAAGTCATTTAAGCTTTATAAATTTCGTTCAATGGTGCCGAATGCTGAAAAGCAATTGGACAGCCTTCTTTCCCAGAATGAAATGCAGGGTCCTGCATTCAAAATGAAAAATGACCCGAGGATTACCCGTTTTGGTAAGATTATCAGGAAATGTTGTATTGATGAGTTGCCTCAGCTTATTAACATTTTTAAGGGTGAAATGAGTTTTGTAGGTCCTCGACCACCGCTTCCTCGTGAGGTTGAACAATACACTGAACATCAGAAGCAAAGGCTGACTGTAATACCGGGTCTTACTTGTTATTGGCAGATTACAAAAAATCGAAACGATTGCAGTTTTGATGAATGGTTAGAACTTGACTTGAAATACATAGAGGAGAGAAGCGTAAAAACCGACGTTGTCATCTTCTTTAAAACCTTTGGTGCCGTTTTAGGTATGGAGGGAATATGAGCTCAGTCAAGAATAAAAAATGCTTAAAAATCGCTATGATTGGGCATAAACGTGTTCCGTCTCGTGAAGGCGGCGTTGAAATTGTTGTTGGTGAATTGTCATCACGAATGGCCGAAAAGGGTCATTGTGTTACTTGCTACAACAGAAAAGGTCATCATATAGCCGGGACAGATTTTGATGCTAAAGAAAATTGCAAGGAAATTTCGGGTGTAACAATTAAAGAAGTAATTACTATTGATAAAAAAGGTCTGGCAGCAATTACAGCATCCTTTTTTGCTGCCTTATCTGCTTCTTTTAGTAAATATGACATAGTTCATTTTCACGCTGAAGGACCGTGCTCAATGCTTTGGTTACCCAAATTATTCGGTAAAAAATGTATAGCAACTATACATGGACTTGACCATCAAAGAGCAAAGTGGGGCAAATTTGCTTCCACGTACATTAAATTTGGTGAAAAATGTGCGGTAAAACGTGCTGATGAAATTATCGTTTTAAGCAAAAATGTTCAGAAATATTTTATGGATGTGTATGGTAGAGAAACTGTGTATATTCCAAACGGTATTTCAAAACCACAGCAGGTAAATGCAGATTTAATAAATAAAAAATACAATTTAGGTAAAGACAATTATATCCTTTTTCTTGGAAGATTAGTCCCGGAAAAGGGAATTACCTATTTAATTGAGGCTTTTAAAAAAGTCGATACAAATAAAAAATTAGTAATAGTAGGTGGTTCATCAGATACTGTTGATTACGAAAAAGAGCTTAAATCAATGGCTGATGACAGTATTATTTTTACAGGATTCACACAGGGCAAGATGTTGGAGGAGTTTTACAGCAATGCTTATGCGTATGTTCTTCCGTCTGATTTGGAAGGTATGCCAATAAGCCTTTTGGAGGCTATGAGCTATGGCAACTGCTGTATAACTTCAGATATTCCCGAATGTACGGAGGTTGTCGGTGAATATGGCATCTCCTTTAAAAAAGGTAACATTGAGGATTTAAGAGAAAAATTACAAAGTATCTGTGATAATCCTGAAATGGTAATGCACTATAAACAGATAGTATCTGATTATGTGTGTGAAAAATTCAATTGGGATAATGTGGTGAACGAAACTTTGCAGCTTTATGCCGACAAATAGGATGAAATTTATATAGAGGAAGAAAAGACTTGAAGATACTGTTAGTCAATAAATTTCTGTATCCCAAAGGTGGTTCAGAAACATATATTTTTAAGCTTGGCGATGTTTTAAAAAAATATGGCCACACTGTCGAATATTTCGGACTTGAAAACGAGAAAAATATTGTAACTAACAGTGCTGATTCTTATGTTTCACACATTGATTTTAATGAAGGAATTTTAAAAAATCTTAAAGCTCCATTTCGCATTATATATTCAACAGAAGCAAGAAGAAAAATCAGAAAAGTTCTCGATACATTTAATCCTGATATTGTTCATCTTAATAATATTCAGTTTCAGCTTACACCAAGTATTATTCTTGAAACCCATAAATACCGAAAAGAAAAAAATCAAAATTTGAAAATTATATATACTGCTCACGACTATCAGCTCGTTTGCCCAAGTCATGGGTTGTATGATAACGATATAAACATCTGTGAAAAATGTTTAAATGGCAATTATATGAATTGCCTTAAAACAAAGTGTATCAAAAATTCTTATGCAAAGAGTCTTTTGGGAACAGCTGATGCTTATTTGTGGAAATATAGTAAGGCATACGATTATGTTGATAAAATTGTTTGCCCCTCTGAATTCTTGAAAAGTAAGCTTGATACACAAAAAAGATTTGCTGACAAAACAGTTGCTTTACATAATTTTTTTGATGTGGAAGGGATTCCACAGGTTGAAAAAGAGGATTATATATTGGAATTCGGACATCTTTCAAAGGATAAAGGTACGTTGACCTTGTTAGAGGCAGCAAAAAAAATGCCTGAACAAAAATTTGTTTTTGCAGGATATGGTTCTGCAGAAGAAGATATAAAAAAAGTTCCTAATGCTGAATATGTGGGCTTTAAAATGGGTGACGAATTAAAAGAACTTATTGCTAAAGCAAAATTGAGCGTTTATCCTTCTGAATGGTATGAGAATTGTCCGTTTTCAGTAATTGAATCTCAGATATATGGTACACCTGTTATTGGTGCTCGTATGGGTGGTATCCCTGAACTTATAAAAGAAGGTGAAACAGGACTTCTCTTTGAAGCCGGTGACCCTGAAGATTTAGAAAAAAAAATCAAACATATTATAGATGAAAATGAAAAATACATACGAAACTGTCAAAGTGTTTCTTTTGAAACGTCAGAATCGTATTATGATGAATTAATTGGTATTTACAGAGGCTAAAATGAAGATTTACGAAATAGGAACAGGATATACAAGTATTCCTGCACAGATGGGTGCTGCAACAGAAATTGTGGTTGAAGAATTAACTCGTTCTTTTCTTAAACTTAATAAAAATGTTAAAATAATAGATGTAGCAGATGATAATCGTGCTGAAACTGACCTTCCTATTATCGAGGTTAAAGTTCCTACCGTATTTACAAAAGCAGACTTAAGCCTTGGAATAATGCACAAATTAAAACGAGTTGTATATTCTGTTGCTTTGTCTCAAAAATTAAAAAGAATTCTCAAAAATACTAATGAAGAAACATTGCTTCATTTTCATAATCAGTATAATATGTTTTTCTTTTTAAAGCTTGTACCTGAAAAATACAAAAAAAAGGCAACAGTAGCATATACAAACCATAATGGATATTGGACTCTTCCTTGGCAGGAAGTTGAATCAATTATGAAAAAAAGATACTTTCAAGAAATTGAATGTATGAAAAAAGCAGACATCATTTTTGTGCTTAATGAACAGACAAAGCAGAATGCAATCCGGTATTTAAATATAGATGAAAATCGAATAATCAGAATAAATAATGGTGTTAATACAGAGGTTTATAAGCCCTTGACAGAGAGTGAAATCAACCGCGTTAAGGAAAAGTATGACTTTAATAATGAAAAAGTAATTTTACAGGTAGGTTCAGTATGTGAGAATAAAGGACAAAAACGCATTATTGAAGCATTGACACCGTTACTTAAAGGAAGTGAAAATTTAGTTTATGCCTATGTTGGCGGACTTGTTGAACTTGATTATCAGCAGGAAATCGAAAGATATATAGAGGAAAATGACTTGGTAGGTAAAGTTGTTTATTTGTGGATGGTAAAGCCGGGAGAAGAGCTTAATGAGCTTTACAACATGGCAGACCTCACGGTTTTTGCATCAAATTATGAGGGCTTCCCGTTGGTTATACCGGAGTCATTATCGTCAGGAACACCTGTAATTATTTCTTTAGATCGTGCTTTAGATATGGGTGACGGTAGTGTGGATTGCAAATACGGTGATATGTGTGAAATAGTAGAAAAGGTGATTAATCATCCTGAAGCAATTCGGAAAATATCATTAGAAGCACGAAAAAGTGCTTTGAGCAATTATACTTGGGACAAGATAGCAGAAGAGCATTTTAGTAATTTTATAAAATAAAGAGAAGATTTTTATGTCAAAAAAACTTAACGGAACAGTGATTGTTACATATCGTTGTAATGCAAAATGTACAATGTGTAACAGATACAAAGTTCCTTCAAAACCTGAAGAAGAAATATCTTTAGAAACAATACGTAAATTACCCCCGATGTATTTTACAAATATTACAGGTGGTGAACCTTTTATCCGTGAGGATTTAAAGGATATTGTCCGTGAATTATATAAAAAAAGTGATAGAGTCGTTATATCAACAAATGGATTTTTTACAGACCGCATTGTTGATTTATGTAAGGAATTTCCGCAGGTTGGTATTCGTATTTCTATTGAAGGACTTGAAAATACAAATAATGAAATCAGAGGACTTGAGGACGGATATAACCGTGGCTATACAACACTTCAAAAGCTTGTTCAGATGGGTATGAAGGATGTTGGTTTCGGAATGACCGTTCAGGATAAAAACGCTCCTGATTTAGTTCCACTGTACAATATTTCAAATGAAATGAATATGGAATTTGCAACTGCATCCCTCCATAACAGTTTTTATTTTGTAGAGTCAAATAATATTATTCACGACAGACTTTTGGTTGCACAGAATTTTGAAGATTTGGTTAATGAGCTTCTTAATTCTAACAGCCCTAAAAAGTGGTTCAGGGCATATTTTAACCACGGTCTTATTAACTATATTTTCAGTCAGAAAAGGCTTTTGCCCTGTGATATGAGTTTCGACACATTCTTTATTGACCCTTATGGTGATGTAATGCCTTGTAATGGCACTAAAGAAAAAGAGGTTATGGGTAACCTTAATGAACAATCATGGGACGAGCTTTGGAATAGTGAAAAAGCAGAAACAGTTCGTAAAAAGGTTCGTTGTTGTGACAGAAACTGTTGGATGATTGGTTCAGTATCTCCTGCAATGCACAAATATATCTGGGTTCCTGCTTTGTGGGTAATAAAACATAAATTCCTTTATTTTTGGAAAAAGAAAAAATACTCAATGTATGAAAATAAAATTGTCCGTGACTATCGTGATGGAAAGATTTCAAAGGAAGAACTCGACGCTTGTTCAACTTGTGAAATGTGCAAATAAGGGGTTTTAATTTTGAGTAAATTAAAATATCTGATAAAAAAAATTGTATATAGAGAAAAAGCATCAGAGAAAGACATTATAGATTATTTGAGAAACAATGGTGCAAAGATTGGTGAAAATGTACGAATCTGGGCACCGCAGAAAAGTCGTATTGATTTAAGTTGTCCTTGGTTGTTGCAGTTTGGTGATAATGTAAGAATTACAGAGGGCGTAGTTATTTTAACTCACGATTATTCCTGGTCAGTAATAAAAAAATATTCTTCCGAAAAAATTCAGGAAGGTCAGATACTTGGTGCGATGAGCCCTGTAACCATTGGTAACAACGTTTTTATCGGAATGAATGCAATAATAACTCGTGGTGTTACAATAGGGGATAACGTAATCATTGGTGCAGGTAGTGTTGTTACAAAGGATTGTGAATCAGACAGCGTATATGCCGGTAACCCTGCCAAGAAAATAATGACAATTGAAGAGTATTATAATAAACGAAAATCAGCACAATTTGAAGAAGCAAAAACACTGGCATTAAAATATTATGATATATTCGGAAAAAAACCATCTAAAGATGTGTTCAAGGAATATTTTATGTTATTTATGAATGCCAATGAGGCAGAAAATAGCATTAAATTCAAAAAACAGATGGAAACATCGGGTAATTATTCATTAACCATGGAATATATGAAAAGTAATACTCCTATGTTTGATGATTTTGATACTTTTTTAAATGCTTGTTTTGAAAAGGAATAATGCAATGCTTATACTTACAAATTGTTTAATTAAAAATGCTGATGAAGGTAGCATAAATGTTGCATACAATTTAATAAAGCGTATTAAATCAGCAGTAAGTGATGTAAAAGTTATTTCCTACGAAAGAGCATCAGAATTAACAGATGTGGAAATGAAACTCAATAAATTGATGTTAAGTATTCCCTTGTTTAAGTTGTTGAGAAAAGAAGAGAATGTCTTGTATGTACCATTCCCCACAAGAATGTTACCTGCAGCATTGAGAATATGGATTTTATCTTTATTTTCAAAAAAATTGAATGTTCTGATTTCAATGCACGGTGCTATTGATAAATTGAGTGTTTTTTTGTTAAAAACTTGTAAAGCAAAGTTATTTGTTGTTTCAGAAAAAGCATATAAGGACTTTTTTCCTGTTGTGGGAAACCGTGTTACATATTTAAAAACAGGAGTGGACACAAAAAAATTTCATCCTGTCGAACAAAGCAAAAAAATATCATTAAGAAAGAAATATGGTGTTGATGAAACTGCAAAAGTAGTTTTACATGTAGGTCACTTGAACAAGGGAAGAAATATTCAACAATTACTGAAATTAAGTGACGAATACTTTGTGGTTCTCGTTACAAGTTCATTCACAAAAAATGAACAGGATAAGCAATTAAAAGAAGCTTTCCTTAAAAGAAAGAACATTTTGCTTATTGATACTTATATTGAAAATATAGAAGAAATTTATCAATTATCAGATTTGTATCTGTTTCCCGTAGTGGAGGAAGGTCATTGTATCGATGTGCCGCTTTCCGTGTTGGAAGCAGCTTCTTGTGGTATTCCTGTATTGACAACTGAGTATGGCGAAGCAAAAGCATTTGAAAATTGCGAAGGTTTTAGTTACATCACTTCCTTTGATAAGTTGAATGAATATATAAGTAGTACGATTAACAATACAAGCAATGTCAGAAACGCTGTTTTGGAATATGATTGGAATAATGCGGTAAAAATTTTAAGTAGGTAATTGAATGAATAATCCGTTAGTTACTGTGGTTGTACCTGTGTATAATGTTGAAAAATATTTAGACAGATGTATAGACTCAATAGTTAATCAGACATATAAAAATTTAGAAATCATACTCGTTGATGACGGTTCACCTGACGATTGTCCTCAGATGTGTGACAATTGGGCAAAAAAAGACAGCCGTATCAAGGTTATTCATAAGAAAAATGCCGGTGCGGGTATGGCGAGAAATACAGGAATTGAAATGTCTTGCGGTAATTATGTTCTTTTCGTTGACAGCGATGATTACATTGATTTGAATACAATAAAAAAATGCATAGAATCAATTAAAAAGACACAATCGGATGTTGTAATGTTTGGTCGTTATACTGTTTTCCCTGATGGTACAGCTAAAGAAACGCCTGTTGTTTCAAAAAAAAGTCATTTTTCAGAAAATCAGATAATTGACGATATTCTTCCGGGACTCTTTGTTCATGAAAGAGGAATAGGCATAAGCAGTTGCAATAAATTGTTCAATTTACAATTGATTAAAAGTAATAATCTGAAATACAAATCTGAAAGAGAAATATTATCTGAAGACGCAATATTCCATCTTGAATTTTTCGAGTTTGTAAAATCAGTGGATATAATTACGGAAAGTTTTTATTATTATTTTCAAAACAAAAAATCTTTTTCACAAACATATCGTAAAGATTTACAAGAGCTTAATAATAAGTTTCTTGAATGTTGTCTTAAGATAAGCGAAAAGTACAAGAATAATAAACGTTTGATAAATTGTATACTTGCAAGGTATCATATTTATGCATTTGCAGGAATGAAACAAATAGAAGCGTGTGATTTTTCTGACAAAGAAAAGAAAAAAATGTTATACAATTTTTTTCAAGATAAGCATTTGCAGGAAAGTATAACGTTTGGGAGTTTTAAATCGAAGTCAATTCCTTTAAAAATATTCTTTATATGTATTAAATTGAAATTATACCGGATTTGTCGTATATTATTAAAGTTAGCACTAAATGGAGCTTAATGATGAAGTTTGAAAGCACAAAATTACTTGTAAAAAAGCGAACGCTTCCTGAAATTATTGCATATATAATTTTTATTATGCCCTTTTTCCTTTCCTTTTTTCAGGAAATTTTAGGATTACCAAGTTTCATAAAATATATAATTGATGTTTGCTGGTTAGGAATATTGATTTCCTTACTGTTTATGAAAAGAGCATATATAAGAAAAGATATTACGCCTGCTATTTCTGTAGTTATAACTTTCTTTTTAATAGCGTTTATTGTTTATCTTTTCAATTTTCAATCACCGTTTTATTTTCTTTGGGGACTTAGGAATAACTTGCGATTTTATATATCATTTATTGCGTTTTCAATATTCTTTGATGAAGATGACTTAAAATCTTGCTTTAAATTTTTAGATGTTTTTTTCTGGATTAATACCATAGTGGTATTCTTTCAATTTTTTGTTCTTGGTTACAGGCAGGACTTTTTAGGTGGAATTTTTGGAAATGAGAAAGGTTGCAATGCGTATTTAATTGTTTTTTTTGTTATCATTTCTACCAAGACAATACTTAATTACTTCAATGATAATGAAAGCGCCATTTCTTGTTTTACAAAATGCGGAATTATATTGCTGATTTCCGTTATGGCAGAATTAAAGTTTTTCTTTGTCATATTTATGATAGTTCTTATCGTTGCATCAGTTATAACAAGATTTTCCTGGAAAAAAGTTTTCCTATATATTGTTTCATCGTTTTTTTTAATGGTCGCAAGTGTTATGATTGTTGAAATCTTTGGTGAAAACAGAGCAATTGATTTTGAGAATATTATAGATTTAATCTTTGCTACCAATTATTCTTCATCACGAGATTTAGGCAGATTAACTGCAATACCTACAATAAGTAACAGATTTCTTATTGAGCCATTAGAAAAACTTTTTGGTTTTGGACTTGGAAATTGTGATACATCTGCTTTCTCAATATGTAATACACCTTTTTACAGGTCATATTCATATCTTAACTATAATTGGTTTTCAAGTGCATTTTTATTTCTTGAAACAGGATGTGTAGGACTTTCCTTATTCTTACTTTTCTTTGTAACAGTTTTTCTATTGTCGTATAAAAAATTAAAACAAGGAAATGGAAATTTATTATTCTGTCAGATGGCTATGATTATGTCAGTAATATGTGTTGTCCTGACATTTTATAACTCGTCACTTCGTACTGAAACAGGTTATATGGCTTACTTTATTCTTGCTCTTCCTTTTGTAAATGTTAACAAGGGAAATGAAAAGAATTTAAATAGTATTAATTCATAAAAATTATCTCGGGAGGTAACAAATATGAATAATAATAGAAGTAAAAAAATTATGGCGTTGGTACTCGCTGTTCTTATGGCAGTTTCCTGTATTCCAATTCAGGTTCTTGCAAGTGGAACAACAAACGATACTGACATCAATCTCAAGTGGGATTTTATCGTTGAGGTAAATACAATCCTTGTAAAGTATTTTGGCAAGGTTGATCCAACTAATGAAGAGATTGAAAAAGCAGTTCTCCAGATGGACTATGAGACTTATATGTCTGCTCAAGCTGATATTGAGGGTGCAAAAGCATCATTTATGAGTCTTAGTAAAGAAGAACAGGAAAGTGTTCTTGATTTGGAATCTGTTGAAAAACTGGGTTACATGGAAGATACGATGATAAAATTAACATCACCTATGCTTCTTTCAGGCGAATCTGTAACTCTCTGTGACGGTAATGTGACAGCAGCAGTTGACTCAAACGGTACATTAACTGAATCAAGTGGTACTGTAACTGTAACTGCAAAAGGTAGCCTTTTCTCTAAAAAGACTGCAAATGTAACTATTACAAATGCTTCTTCTGCAAGTGCTTCTGTTACATTTAATTATTCAGTTAGTTCATATAACTCATTCTCTGTTGATGGAAACAGTAGCAGTGCTTCGGGTAGTTACACAAAGCAGTTGGCTGCAGGTGAGTCAATGACTGTTACTATTCAATCAAAGAGTGGTATGAGTGGTACAACTGTAACTTTAACACTTAGTAATTTCAGTTTTGCTACAGCAAAGGATTCATCCTCTGTAACCTTTGATTACAACAGTAATTTAGGTTCAGTATCACTTGATGGTACTGTTGTTGCTGATGGTTATGTTGCTGAAATTACAAAAGAAGGTGCAACTTTAACTGCTACTCCGAATTCAGGTGTTACTTTCCTTGGTTGGACTGATGGTGAAGGTGCAGTTCTTTCAAAGGAAACATCTTTTACATACACTCCATTCAATGATGGTACAGTTAAAGCGCTTTTTGATGATGGCAGTGCTTTCTTTGGTGTTGGTTCAACATATTTATCAAACAACTTGTCATCAGCAGTAAGCTATGCACAGTCAAGTGGCTCAACAGTCATTTACCTTGTAAATAATGGTACACTTCCGGCAGGTGATTATACTATTCCTGCAGGTGTTACACTCCTTATTCCTTTCGACAGTGCAAATACAATTTATACAGATGAACCGGAATATATAACTCCTTCTACAGATAATCCTTATGTTAAACCTGTAGCCTTCCGCACATTAACAATGGCATCAGGTGCAAACATTGTTGTTAACGGTGCATTAAGCCTTCCTGCAAAACATGTAGGTATGAGTGGTGCTCAAGTAGGTAAAGGTAACGCTCCAACAGGTAGTGTCAGCTTAGTTAAAATGGAAGCAAACAGTAATATCACTATTAATAATGGCGGTAATATGTATGCCTACGGTTTTGTAACAGGTTCAGGTAAGGTAACTGCAAACAGTGGGGCAACTGTTTATGAATACTTCCAGGTTGGTGACTTCTCAGGTGGTACTAATGTTTCTAAGTTAACTGATGATAAGAAGGTATTCTTGTTCTCTCAGTATTATATTCAGAATATTGAAGTTCCTTTAAGAATACACAGTGGTGCCAAGGAAGTTGCTGTTGCAACAATGGATACAGGCTTCATTGATAAAACAACCTCATTGGAATTTATTTCTAATTCTAATGCAATGTTCGTATTATCTTCAGGTTATGTTGAAAAGAGATATGACGGAAATCTTGACCGTCTTGTTGTTGACCTTTATGGTGAAGTATCAATGTCACCTATCAGTTTTGATGTAGCTACAGGTCTTACATCGATTTCTATTAATTCATCTGACTATGCACTCCCAATTACCCATAATCTTACAATTAATGCAAAGAGTGGTTCTAATTTTACAATAAGTCAGGATATGTCATTGTTACCTGGTGCTGAAATCAACATTGAAGAGGGTGCAAAGGGCTATCTTGGAACAGGTGTCAGTGCATATATCTATGATGTTGACTCATGGGGTAAATATATTTTCGCAGGTAATAATAAAAATGTTAGATTTTTAGCTCCTCCTTATGCTCCCGGTCGAGTAAATGCACGAACAGAAAGCAGTCTTAAGGATGCAGCGGTATGTGTAAACGGTACTTTTGATGCTACTGCAGGTTTTGTATTTACAACATCAAATGCAACAGGTACTTCAACAAACCTTACAACTACAGGTGGAGCAAATATCTACAGTACTGGTAATGGTAAAGTTTTAGTTACTCCAAGTGCAAATGTTACAACATATCAGGTTGAGAACAGTAACGAAGGCACAATTACTTATGCAAATGTTACTGCTGAGCAGGCAAAGCTTACAAACGCAGATGGTTCATTTACAAGTACAAGTACAATCAATGATTCAGGTGTTGATTGTAAAATCTTTGTATATGAAAATGGTACATGGGTACACCATGACTTCGACAGTACAGGTACTTGCACTGTATGTGGTACAAAAGCTCCTGCACTCAGTGTGAAAGATTCAATTGGTGCAATTGACCACAGTGCATTATATGCATATACAGTAGAAACAGGTAAGCCTGCCGATGTATTTGAAGTTGTGAATGGTGGACTTATGGAAGCTGTACCAAATGAAAAGGGTTATAACAATTCAACAGGAAGCAAGATTCTTGTTGAAAAAGCTGATGGTACAATTCTTAAAACATATACACTTATTGTATTCGGCGATGTTAATGGTGACGGCACTGTTGACGGTTTCGATGCTATTGAAATTGACCTTGCTGTAAATAATCTTACAACTTTATCAGGTGTTTATGCTATTGCAGCTGATGTAAATGCAGATGGAGTTGTTAATAAAACTGACTATGATATGGTTTGCTCAGTTGCAAGCTTACAGTCAGTTCTTGAAAATCCAATGGCAACAGGTGTTGCAACAGTTAGTTTTGCTGCATCACAGGTAATGCCTGTAATGACAGATGAAGCTTGTGCTCATAATTATGAAGAGGAAGTTATTGCTCCTACTTGTACTCAAAGAGGATATTCAGTATTCACATGCACTCTTTGTGGAAATAGTTATGAAGCAAATGTAGTTGAGGCAACAGGTCATACATTTGTTATAGAGGATGAAGTTCCCGCAACTTGTCTTGCAACAGGTATGACTGCAGGTACATATTGCGCAGTATGTAATATGGTTAACGTTAAGCAGGAGGAAACTCCTGCTTTAGGTCATAATATGGTAATTCAGGAAGGAAAACCTGCTACATATTCATCAGCAGGTTGGGAAACCTACGAAAGATGTTCACGTTGCGGAACAGGTGACGCAGTAACACTTGAAAAACTCCCGACTCCGATGATTGAAGATTTTGAAACATTTCTTATGTATCTTGGACTTCTCGAATCACTTGCATATATGTATTCTGAAGTAACTCCTGAAACAGACCCTGCTGAATTGGTAATCAAGTATATCAGAACAGGTGTTGACCGTTATAATTCAGGTTCATGGGAAATTATGGCAGGTAAAGAGGATGCAGAATTTGCAAAATATGTAGCTGAAATTGAAGACGGACTTAACTTATCAATTCCTGATGAGCCTGAAAGCTGGCTTGCTATATGCAGTCTTAAGAATTTAGGTATGATTTTGATGCCTAATGGCGAGATGATGGATATAGGACACATGTTCGGTGTTATGGATATCACATATCACAACAAGGGTAGCCAGAATCACGCTGACGTTGCGGGCTGGGCAGGTGATATTGTTGACCTTATCAACGATACTGCTGATGGTTTTGCAGATGGTCTTAATCAGGCTGTTCCTGTTACAGGTACTGTTGAAGAAATGACAGGAATTATTTCAACATATTACCTTGCAGACCCTGATGCCGATTGTGAAGACGGTGCTTTTGACCTTAATGATATGCGTGCTGACCTTGACGGTTTGTTCTTTATGGAAACAGTCGATTTTGCAAATTATAAGGCTGATATCGAATCAATGTATGGTGATTTTGTAATCGCTTTTATGCAGTATTATACAGAAACACTCAATGACGTTCAGCGTGCAAAATTCTATCTTGAAAATCGTCTTGGTACAACAGGTACAAGAGAAGAAATCAGAAACAAGGTTTATCTTACATATACAAGTAATAAAATGATTGCAACTTTGGAAGGAACAAAAGAATTCAAGGTTGATGATATTTCTGACTTGAGAACAGCTTGTTGCTATGCTTTTGCTGATTACGTTTGTAAATTAGCAGGTGACTATGTCGAGAATAATAACAATGATGCTTTTACTGTGTTCAACTCTGAATATTCAACATTAGCACCCGGTATTACTCAGACAATAAGACAGGCAACGACAGCAGATGGTAAACGAATGGTTTATTATCTTGCAACAGCAGACATTAACCGTGATGATGTTAATGTTTACGCAAACTATGGTGATAATGACCCGAGTAAGGGTTGGCAAATGCAGACTGTTAAAGACCAGATGACAGCAGCACAGAATAACAATGCAGATATTGAGAATTTCAATGTAATCGCAGGTGTTAACGGCAGTGGCTTCAATATGGGTACAGGTGAGCCTTCAGGCCTTCTCATTATGGATGGCGTGGTTTATCAGGATGTGAACAATCAAGGCTTCTTTGGTATTGATTATGACGGCAATGCAGTTATTGGTACAACAGAAGAATATAACACAAAATATAAGGGTAAATTAAAAGAAGCTATTAGTGGCTTCAGCGGTGTGCTTATTAAAGACGGTAAAATCGTTGCTTCAAAGGATAATACAACAAGAGCATCTCGTACAGCAGTAGGTATTACAGCAACAGGTAAGGTTGTATTTATGGTGCTTGATGGTCGTCAGGAGCCAATTTCATGCGGTGGCTCAATGTATGAAATCGCACAGATTCTTTATGAAGCAGGATGCGTTCAGGCTGTTAATCTTGATGGTGGTGGCTCATCAACTTATGTTGCAAAGCAAGAGGGTGCTGACACCTTTGAAGTAACAAACAAGCCTTCTGACGGTTATGCTCGTTCAGTTTCAACATCTTGGTATATTGCTTCAACTGCTCCATCATCAACAGCATTTGACCACGCGATTATTGAGAGTGATTACGACTATGCAACAGAAAATTCTACTGTTTTATTCACAGCAAAGGGTGTAAGTGCAACAGGTAATGAAGCATTACTTCCTGATGGTGTATATTGGGCAGTTGATAACGAGAAAAATGCTGTAATTACAAGTGAAGGTGTTTTGACAGCACTAAAAAATGGTGAAACAGTAGAAGTAAGACTTATGTTGGGTAGTGAAATTCTTGCTTCAAAAACTATTGGAATAGTAACACCAACATCTATTTATTTCTCAAGAAAAAATGCAAATGTAATTTATGGTGAAGGCTTTGAGCTTCCTTTGGTTGCTCGTTACGGTAACAAAAAGATTGCATTCAATGCTGATGACATTAGCTTTGAATTAAGCAGTAGAAATGCAGGTACAGTCAATGGTTTTACATTTGTTGGTAATGAAGCATCAGGTGTAAAAAATGTAATTGTGACGGCAAAATTAGCAGCTGATAACAGTATTGTTGCAGAAATGGACCTTATCCTTAATAAATTAGGTGAGGCAACATTTGATTTTAATACTGCAACAGGTGGTAACAGACTCCTTGCATGGAACAGAGCAGTTTCAAATGCAACAACCACAGATAATGTGAATTATGAAATTATCGATGCAAATAAAGATATGGAAACAACATACGCATTTGCTATTGATATGACTCAGCTTCAGATTCCTGACAGATTACAGGATATCGTTTATATGCTTCCCGGTGCAGGAGAAGAGGATGCTTCTGCTTGGAAATTCTTGTTACAGCTTGCAGAACGAGTAAGTGCAATGACAACAGTAAATACAACTGTTAATTTTGACAAGAATTTTGATGTTGATTATTCTGAACTTAAAATCGTTTCCGATTATTTCGAATTGACAGGAACAGAGTTTGATGAGGAAACAAATACACTTAAGGTTACGCTTAACTGGATTAAGCAGACTCAGGCAATCGACCCTGCAACCGCAAATCCAATCTGTATTGTAAGTGGTGCTAAGTTAACACCAAAGGAAACTGCCGATTGGGGCTCAAACAACAAACTTGATATTGTGACAAGCGGTCAGATTGATTATAAGATTTTCCTTCGTGCAAACGCTCTTTACACATTCTCAAGCAAGCCTGAAAATCAGACAGTTTACGGATTATATCCATTTGTAAATCCAAATCTTGAGTCTGAAAAAGGCGGATATTTTGAAGGTGTTCACGCAACATTTGAAGATAAATACACTTTGATTTGTGCCAACAACGACGGTTGGGTGAATGTTGACGGCGGTTTCGCTTACTACAAAGGTGGCGAAAAATTAACAGGTGTTCACAAGATTGACGGCTACTATTACGATTTTGGTGAGAATGGTGTAAATGTTGGTAAGACAAAGCATACAGGTTTGCTTTATGAACAAGATTTACAGGCATATTGCTATGCACAGAATGGTGAATTAGTATCCGGATGGCAACAAATCGGTGAGGACTGGTATCATTTCGATTCAGCAACATTTACAGCTACTGTTGGCGAAGCAGAACTTATTGACGGTGTTGTATATACTTTTGAAGAAACAGGTAAGCTTTCAACAGGCGTATGGGCACCAACTCTTTACGGTATGAGATACTATTATGGTCCAAGTTATTACAAAAATGGCTGGTATAATATTGATGGTAAAGATTACTGCTTTGAGAATACTATCCGTTTTGAAGATGGATATCAGATGGTATTTGAAAGTAATAGCAGAAAAGTATATTATTTTAATAAAGATGGCTCATGTGATAAAAATTATGTAGTTCCTGATGGTTTCTATACAGATAGAAATGGTTATTTCTATTCAAAGAATGGTGCTCCTCTTTATGAACTTCAATACATCGATGGAAATTATTACTATTTTGATGTATATGGATATGCCGTAAAGGGCAACAGAGTTGGTCGCGTTTTTGGCGATGACTATAAGGCCGTTACAGGGCTAATTGAGGTCGATGGTACTCTTTGTTACTATATGGACGGAAGACCAAAGGCTGCAGGATTAATCGAGGTTGATGATGCATATTACTTTGCATGTGGCTCAATGGGTGAGGTTGCAACAGGTACAAAATATGTATGGCAGGGTAATGGAATTATTCCCGAATCAACTCGTGAATTTGGTGATGACGGTAAATTGCTTAATGGCATCGTAGAAAAAGACGGTGTACTTTACTACTACAATATGGGTCAAGGAACAGCATCAGGACTCGTATGCATTGATGGTGATTACTATTTCGCAGGTGGTTCAAATGGTGAAATAGTTGTTAATAAGAAACAATACACATGGGAAACAAATGGATTACTTTCTGAAGCAACTCGCGAATTTGGACCTGATGGTAAGATGTATAACGGTGTTGTTGAAAAAGATGGTACACTCTACTATTATGAATTGGGTCAGCCCAAAATGGCAGGTCTTATCTGTATAAATGGCGATTACTATTTCGCAGGTGGCTCAAACGGTGAAGTAACTGTTAATAAAAAACAGTACACATGGGAAACAAACGGATTACTTCCAAAAACAACTCGCGAATTTGGACCTGATGGTAAAATGCTCGATGGCATCGTAGAAAAAGATGGTACATTATATTATTATGTAAATGGCCAACCAAAAATGGCAGGTCTTATCTGTATAAATGGCGAATACTATTTTGCAGGTGGCTCAAATGGTGAAGTAGCTGTTAATAAGAAACAGTACACATGGGAAACAAACGGATTACTTCCAGAAGCAACTCGTGAATTTGGACCTGACGGTAAAATGTTCGATGGCATCGTGGAAAAAGATGGTACATTATATTATTATGTAAATGGCCAACCCAAAATGGCAGGCCTTATCTGTATAGATGGTGACTATTACTTCGCAGGTGGCTCAAAAGGCGAAATTGTTGTAAATAAGAAACAGTATCTTTGGAAAACAAATGATTTGCTTCCTGCATCAACTCGTGAATTTGGACCTGACGGTAAAATGCTTGATGGTATTGTAGAAAAAGATGGTAAGCTTTATTACTATGTTCTTGGTCAGCAAAAAATGGCAGGCCTTGTATGTGTAGATGGCGATTACTATTTTGCTCACGGAAAGAACGGTGAAGTTGCAACAGGCAAGGAATATGTATGGCAAGGAAACGGAATCCTTCCTGAAGGCAATTATGAGTTTGGAACAGATGGTAAAATGCTTGATGGCTTTATCACTCGTGATGGTGAAATTTATTATTACAAAAATGGTAAACCAGCAAATATGGGCTTGCATTATGTTGATGGCTATTATTACTTTGTAACAGCTAACGGACTTTTAAAACGAAATGGTACATATTATGTTTGGGAAACCAATGGTTTATCAGTGGGAATGAATTATACATTTGACGAGCTTGGTCGTGCAGTTATCTGAAATATGTGATTAATAAAACATCCTCAGTCTGTAAAAAGACTGGGGATGATTTAAAAGAAAGTTCAAGGGTGAAGGAGCGTTTGGCATGAAAAGTAAACAGGTATTTAATAATGCCAAATGGATTATTGTGTGTAAAATTGCACAGTCTGTTTTACAATTCCTTGTTGGTATTATTTCTGCAAGATATTTAGGTCCTTCTAATTATGGACTTATAAACTATGCTGCATCAGTTGTTGCCTTTGCTATGCCGATTGTTAAATTAGGTTTTGATTCAACTTTGGTAAAAGAATTAATTGATAAACCCGAAAAAGAAGGCGAAATATTAGGAACTTCCCTTACGCTTAATTTTATTGCTTCATTAATCTCTATGCTTGGAGTTTTTGTATTTGTTTCAGTTGCAAATGCAGGTGAAAAGGTTGCAATTTTTGTATGTGTTTTATATAGTTTAATGCTTTTGTTCTTTGTACTTGAAATGATGCAGTATTGGTTTCAGTACAAGCTTTTTTCAAAATATTCATCAGTTGTAATGCTCATATCTTACTTCTTTGTGTCGGCATATAAAATCTTCTTATTAATAACAGAAAAAAGTGTTTATTGGTTTGCAGTTTCCCATTCAATTGAGTATGGAATAGTCGGCATTTTGTTAGTGCTGATTTATTTCAAATTAGGTGGACAAAAATTTGTTTTTTCAATGAAAACAGCAAAGCAATTGTTAAATCGCAGTAAATACTACATAATAGCATCTCTCTTGGTTGTGGTTTTTCAGAATGTTGGTGTGGTAATGCTATCCAATTTTTCCGGTCATGCGGAAACGGGCTTTTATACATCAGCATTGACAAGCGCGACAGTACTGCAGTTTGTATATTTAGCTGTAACTGACTCATACAGACCGCTTATTTTGACATCAAAAAAAGAATCAGCAGAAAGCTATGAAAAAAATGTATCAGGACTTTACGGTATAATTATATATACAACGGTTGCACAAAGCTTAACTTTTGCGGTGTTTGCAAAGCTCATCATTTCCGTGTTATACGGTGCTGAATTTATGTCAGCTGTTCCTGTGCTTCAAATTCTTGTGTGGTTTATACCGTTCTCATTTATGGGATTAATAAGAAATATCTGGTTGTTGGCAGAGGATAAACAGGACGAGCTTTGGAAAATTAACCTTTTCGGTGTTGTGATTAACACTGTGTCTAACGCAATACTTATTCCGTATGCAGGTGCTTGCGGTGCAGCCATTGCAGCTTTTATAACACAGTTCTTAATGAATTTCGTTCTTGGCTTCTTCTATAAACCAATTAAGAAGAATAATGAGTTGATGATGAAAGGTTTAAATCCTAAATTTGCATTTAATGAATTTATTTCAATATGGAATATGATGGTGGGAGATAAAATCCCAAAACTTAAAATCAAAAATAAATAAGTTGAATTAAGGATATGTTGCTTACGTAACGTATCCTTTTTTATTGGTCTTCAGCAAAGACAAAACCCCCGGTTCTACCGGGGGAATAAAAAAGCTTTAGTAAAAATAAAATGTGGCGAGCAATAGCAAGCCACAAAAAAGTAGTCGAGAATAGATTAACCTCCAAGTATAATAGTGATGGTTTGGCATCCGCATTACTAAAATACA